>NZ_JAGQCX010000012.1:0-68517 GCF_024346415.1 Cyanobium sp. Aljojuca 7D2 | reverse complement strand
GGCGTCAATTACCTGCCAACCGAGCCGCAAAGGCAGCGAGGCTCAACCCCCTGCCATGGCAGGGGGTTGGGGGCTCCTACCCGCCTACGTAATTGACGCGAGCCGCCTATGTAGTTGACACCGGGCAAGCCGGTAAAGGCTCAAGCGGGCGGGGTGGACGGCCGTGTTCAGCTGACCGAGGGTGTTGATTCTCGATTCAGGCTGTCTTGAGACAGGGCTGCCACATCCCGATCCACTTGAGCCAGGCGCTCCATCACCAGATTGAGATCAAGCGCCGTGAGTTCGCCATCGGCACCCCATTTCATGCAGGTGCGCCCGAGGCAGGTGCTGGCGTGGATCCTTGTGTTGGAGTTCGCCATGGCGAACCTCCGTGCTTTAGATGGGTCCACTCTCAGTGATGGTGCGCCAACAAGGATGCCCCCATAGGGGGGTAATTCCTGACCCGATCCTCGTCATGTCCAGGGTGAACGCTTCTCATCTGGGCCTGCTGTCTACTGCGGCGATCACGCTGCTATCCAGGGGCAACCTCGCGGCAGCAGAGCCAGGCCACAGACGGCTGAACCAGGCTGCCTTGTAGCGCGCAGCGAGAAGCCACAGACATGAGCCCGGAGCAACACTCATCAGAGACCGACAGCACCAATGCGTCACTGCATGACAAGGCATTTGAGGCTCACCCGGAGCATGCTGCGGCTGTCAATGCAGCGCTCGATGCCATCCATCAGCTGATTGACGCACACCCAGAGTTTGCTGATTTCCTGAGGTTGACAACCAGCACGGAAGACGTGCGTCAAGCTCTACACAATCACGGGATTGAGATCACCAATGAAGCCCTGTGGCGGCATCGCGGCTCCCTACTCAAAGATGGTCAACCGACCTGGCGCGGTTAACCCCTCGGCCCCTGGCAACCAACAGTCCCAAGCCTGAAGCGATCACCACCAACGTGAGCACGCCCAGGAGCATGGAGTAATAAGGCTGCAGATTGATCGGGCCAAAGCGGCCGGTGTGGATCTTGACCAGCCAGAAGGCATCGATGCCGCGCTCCAACAACACGCTGTAGAGCGAGCCACTGGCTGCCGTGAGCAGCAGCGGTACTGCCGCCAGGGGCACCAACAACCGGTGCAGCTGGCGCAACCGAGAAGAGAGGGTGGGGGAGATGCGGATCACTCTTGCCTGAGCTCTTTGTGCAACTGGGCCTCGTGGCTGCAAGGCATCCACAGACCGTTGTTGAAATGGGTGCCGTTGCAGCCCAGCTCCTTGGCCCGCTGTTCGGCCTCGGCCTGGGTTTTGTAGAGCCCTTTGGCGTGGGCGTAGGCCTCAGCAGGGAGCACGAAGGGGCTTCCAAGCAGCAGCAGCGCAACCAGCCGCTGAAGACGTCGCGTGAGCATCATCGCTTCCATCAGAGAGAGAACAGGGCGGCGTATCGGCTGTACTCCGGTTTATCGAGGCCGTCGTGCTTGAGCATGCGCCGCAGCTCGATGATCTCGCGGCGTTGGGCCACGATGATCTGGCGGGCCAAGCGGCGAATCGTCGGATTCGAGCTCTTGTTCAGAGCATCGTGGGCCATCACCAGCGCCCCACCGTGGTGGGCCAGCATTCCCTCCAAAAACCAGGTGACGCGGTTGCTTTTGGTAGGGGTTGAGTCCAGCATCTGCATAGCCTGGATCTGGGCAGAATTCATGCGAATCAGATCGGCCATGGCATCGGGATTGCCACCCTTTTGCAGCACGACCGGATAGATCGGCGCATCGGGATACCAGGCCTTGCGCCACAGACCCATGGCGTGAATCTCCTGGGCTTGCTCGCTCCAGATCGTCTTGGCCATTCCCCCCACCCCGGGCTGACCGATGTCAAACACAAACTCACTCATGCGCAACGCGCCGGTGTGGTGCTGCACCATCGCGTCGAGCCAGCGCAGGTCGTAGGTGGAGCCGGCCGGGCCAACATCATGGGCATGGGCGCCGTGATCGACCGCCGGGCCATGGTGCTGGTGTTGCTGGTGCTGATGATGCTGATGATGCTGATGATGCTGATGATGCTGATGATGCTGATGATGCTGATGATGCTGATGATGCTGATGATGCTGATGGTGCTGGTGGTGCTGGTGGTGCTGGTGGGGGTCCACCTGGGCCAAGGCCATCGGTGCAAGCAGACCGACGATCGCCAGAGCCGCCAATGCAGATCGCATGGCCAATCCATCAACGAGAGACCTTCCACCATGCAGCCTCCAGTAGGTGGAGAGTCAAGTGGTTGGGGGCGTGATGCCACTCCGCGCCAGAACCTGGCCAGCATGGGTAGTAGCGATGTGTCAGCAAGGGGATGTCCCAGGCCAACCAGGCAGAGCTCAGCGGGTTGAATCCAGCACAGCAACGGCAGATGTTGCTCGCGCTTCTGCGGCAGGAGCCTCGCGGTGGCCCCCACCTACAGGAGAACCATCTACACACCCTGATTGGCGCACTGGAGCGTTCGACGCCCGCTGATCTGGGGGCAGCTGGAGCCCTGGAGCTCCTGGAGGGTGTGTGGGAGTTGCGCTGGAGCAGCAGCCGCCAGCCCTATCTAGCGGTGGGACCCTGGCTGGAAAACCTGCAGCTGTTGGCGCCATCCCAAGGACGGGGCATGAACCTGCTGCGACTACCATGTCCGCTGGCGCCCCTGGCCGCCATTGCCGTGGAGGCCACCATCAAGGTCGAGGCCGAACCCGGCGGAGAGCCCAAGGGAATGGAGTCTGCGGCTGGGTTGAACCTGCGCCAGCGCGTTCAGGTGCATTTTCAGCGGGGGGGCTGGCTGGGCCCAGCCGTGGGCAAGGGGCGGCTGCAGCTCCTGCGTCGCGTGAGCCAACCGGTTCCGGCCTGGCTAGACATCACCGTGCTGGACGACACGCTGCGGATCTGTCGCGGCAATGCGGGCACGGTGTTTGCCCTGCTGCGCCGCCCCGACCTCAATCTTCAGGAGCTGCTCCCGGCTCCAGATCAGCGATCAGACGCCACGACGACGCAGGTGGCTCAAAGTTGAGTCAAGTGAATCAGGACTGCTAAAGAGCAGGGTTCTGCTCAAGCAGGCGATTGAGCTTGTCGCGAAAAGCTGGCTCAGGCATGCCACCGGAGATTTCGCCAAGAATCGCAAATACTGCTTCTGGGTTGTCCACAAGCAGATATGTAGGCAGCCCCAACTCTCGTTTGAGAGGGTATTGCTGCAGCAAGATCTTGCGATAACGCCCGTAGACCTCCGGCGATTTCATATCAACATCCACAAAGGACAATCCCATGGATCGAGCCGTGCTGGCGTCAAAGGCGGCCATCCTCTGACAGGCAGGGCAGTCGTGGGTGCTGTATTTCAAGAGCGTCAACACGGCCGATGAATCTTCTTTGGAGGAGATCATTTCAGCCTATGAACGCCATCTCATCCTCCAGCCAACCGCTCATGAAGCCCGCACTTTTGCGGTTCATCCTGTCGAAACCGATGCAGACCGCATCCCAACAGAAACGAGCGAGAGAAGGCAGTGCCCCACCCCGAGCTGGCGATCGATCTCACCGGGGCGCCGTGTCACCCCCATGGCCTTGGGATGGCGGGAGATGCCTGGGTGTCAGCACGGTGACGTGGTCTGGCTCGGCTCCTGCCTGAATCAGCAAAACACCAACGCGAAGGCCCTCTCCGGGAGCCGCCTGGGCCAGCAGGGCGTCCAGGCCCTGGGAAGCGCGGAGGGCTCGGACTCAGGCTCTCGCCATCAGATGATAGAGTGATGAATATTTGAGAACGCAGATGTTCATAAGTTTATTTGGCTTTCTTTTTGCAGCGCTGTCATTCGTTCAAGTCCCCCAATGGGATGTGGATTGGTCGAAATGCTCTGTATCCGTGCCCGATACGGCCTGTCATTGGTACATCGTTAATCCAGACAACACCTTTGGCAAAGGCTTCAGCTGGATCACGGCTCCAACATTTGACTTCGACGCCCTCAGAGACATTGGCAAGCAGCACGAAGTTACGGTTGCCCAGGGATATGAAACCACCGTTGAACTCATGAATGCTTCGTCACCCGTCAAATACGGCGACAACTATTAAATCGGCCATCTGATCCGTCGGCCTCTCACTGAGGTCATCCGCGATCGCATCGTGAAATCCCTAATGTCACCGAGGCCTACCCCGGTCTTGTTGATCTCCATGTGCTTAAGGCTGCCTCGTTGATTTCTCCTGTCTCCCTCCGGCCCCTTGCGCCTGCGTCAGTTTCGCCTGAATCACCCGCCTATCCCAGCAAAGCTGAACTGCTGGCCTGCCTCCCTCCCGAGCTCTTGCGGATCCATCCAGGCAAAGCCTGGGGGAGCCTGGCGATGTCCCTCAGCCTCACACTGCTGACCTACGGATTGGGCACCCAGATCCCCCTCACCGCCATGGCAGCTCCGCTATGGCTTCTTTACGCGGTGGTGGCAGGCACCGTGGCTGGCGGTTGCTGGGTGATTGCCCATGAGTGCGGGCACCGCGCCTTCCACCCGAACCCTCGGGTGGAAGGCACCGTGGGATTCGTGCTGCACAGCATGCTGCTGGTGCCCTACTTCAGTTGGCAGCACAGCCATGCGGTGCATCACGCCAATTGCAATCACATGGAAGGGGGTGAAACCCATGTGCCCCCTCGTGCAGAGTCGCGCGCGGGCAAGATAGTGGCGGGGATGAGCAAGCGGCTCGGGCCCAAGCTGTTTGGGATCACCTCGTTGATCAGCCATCTGCTGCTGGGCTGGCCGCTCTATCTGCTGTTCGGGGTGGCCGGCGGTGAAAACTACGGTGCTCCCACCTCCCACTTCACCACGGCTGCGCCGTTTCGAAACGGCAAGCGAGCCCTATTTCCGAACGCCTGCATCCGCTTGATGCAGCTCTCGAATCTTGGGTTGCTGGCGATGCTAGGGATCCTGATCGTGGCCGCGATTCAGTTCTCGCCGGCACGGGTGTTGTGCGTCTACGGACTTCCCTACTTGGTGATCAATGCCTGGCTGGTGGGCTACACCTGGCTACAACACACAGATACGGATATCCCCCACTTTTCCACCGCTGACTGGACCTGGGCCAAGGGTGCCCTGCAGACGGTGGATCGCCCCTACGGCCCCGTTCTGAACCTGCTCCATCACGGGATCGGATCCACCCACGTTTGCCATCACATCAATCCCCGAATCCCTCACTACAACGCCTGGAAGGCCACCGCCCTGCTCAAACAGCGCTTCCCCCACCTCGTGCGACACGACTCCACCCCGATTCACCGAGCGCTGTGGCGGGTCTCTACCCGCTGCGCCGTCGTTCAGCAGGCGAGTGCGGGCGGCGGCTTTTTCTACCAACCACAGTTGGGGCAGGAGATCTGATTAAGCGTCAGCGCCCACGCCGAAAATCCCAAGGCCGGGTGATGCCGCCCGGCACCTGCCACACGCCAAAACGGTGGCGGCTGGCCCTTTGCTCCGCCTCTAGGTAAACCTGTTCGTTGCAGCTGCTCAGGTATCGGCGATAGGCAAAGGCCTCACCGTCTTCCACCATCGCCAGATTGATGTTCACCTGTCTGAATAGGTTGGCCACCGTGAACACCTCAGCAACCGTGCGGCCGTAGCGATCGACGGTTTTCACGTCGAGCGAAATCTCACGGTTGAGGGGTAGCCGCTGCTGCAGGGAGCGACGCGCCTGGGCACCGTAGGAGCCTTGGGCCGCCTCAGGGGCATCAATGCAGGCGAGCCGGACCGTCAACACCCGTCCGGCCTGGCGCACGCGGATGGTGTCGCCGTCGCCGATCGACAGCACGATGGCCGAGATGCGCCGCCCGGCCACGCCAGCCGGCCATGCCAAGGCCACAACGAGCCCCACTGCCGCGCAGCCCGCAAGACCCCGCACAAAGCCTCTCGCCATTGCTGAAGTTTGCCTGGGTGTCCAACGACAATCTGGGCAAGGGCTAGATGGCGGCAGATCAGTTGCCCGTTTGCTGCAGCACACCCAAAACAGAGCCAAGGCTCCAAGGATGGCTTGGGCTCTCAGAGATCTTCCTTGCATGCGCGAGATCTTGTTCCGTGTTCGGAGTGACCGCACCGGCCAACGCGCAGCCCAGAGAGAAGCTGCCAGGGTCGGCCGCGCAATCCACAGCAAGGCGCCAATCCTGGATCGATGAACGTCATGGGTTTCGTGCATTTCATCGGATCCAATACGGCATCAACTTCACTGAGGCTTGCCGGAGCTGGAGTTGCGCTGACGCTGCTCACTGGAGGATCGATACAGTCCTGCATACCAAACCCTGATACCACCCGTTCACAACTGCAGGGCAGGGGATGGAGCTGGCAGGGGCGGATGAAGCCGACTGATCAGAACTTCCTCACGATGATGGTGCTCCACCACAAAGACGCAATTGCGATGGCTGATCTCGCCCTAGTTGTTGTGTCTCACCACGTTGATCAGCAGAGCAGCTCGTTGAGCCGCTGCTGAGGTGATCGGCCGCCGAGGGCTGAGTGCTTCCTGAGCCGGTTATAGATCGAGAGGTATCGCGGCAGCCAGTGGTCGCGTTCCTGGGAGTTCGGGAACGCCATCGCATAGGCCCATTCCTTGCAGAGGGTCTGGATAAAGCGCTCGGCCTTTCCGTTGGTGCGAGGCGTGTAAGGCCTGGTGCGGATGTGCTTGAGGCCAAGGGCGCTGCAGGCCTTGGCAAATGCTTTGGAGATGTAGGCCGAGCCGTTGTCGCTCATCACTTGGCGGCACTCCACGCCCTGGCCGTTGAACCAGGCCACAGCACGGCTCAGGAAGCCGATCGCTGTGGCCTGCTGCTCGTCCGCCAGAACCTCCACGTAGGCAAGTCGGGTGGCATCGTCGATCGCAACGTGCACACGGTCGTAGCCGACGCCGGCAGAGCGGCCCTGCTGACGGTTGCCGGTGATGCGGTGGCCAACCTTGCGAAAGCGGGCGAGCTTTTTGACGTCGATATGGATCAGGTCTCCGGGATGCTCCCGCTCGTAGCGCTGCACTGGAGGTTTGGGCTCGAGATTCCGCAACCGCCCCAGACCCAGGCGGTTGAGCACCCTGGCCACGGTGGAGAAGGGAGCGGCAAGCAGCCTGGCGATGTGGCGCAGGTGCAGGCGTTGATGCCTGAGCTCCACAGCACGTTGCAGGTGCTGCGGATCGAGCGTCCACCGCTGGGTACGGCGAACACTGCGTCGATCCGTCAGTGCGGCTGCTCCACCTGAGCGGTAGCGGGCCAGCCACTTGTATGCACAGCGGAGGCTGATCCCTGCTTCTGCCGCCAGTTCGGGCAGTGAGCTGGGGTTGCCCTGGTTTCGTGGACAGGTCGATAGGAGTCACGCCATGACCCTCAGACTGTCCATCGATGACCAACCCGACCAAGACCAGGCGCCGGTTCACGGCGCAGCAAAGGCAGGAGGCTGGGACTGCCCAACAGCAGCCTGGCCAAGTGGGTCCGTCAGGCCCGCATCGATCGCGGCGACTTTGGCCCTCCTGAACAGGGTCAGCTCACCAGCGAGGAGAGGGCTGAACTGGCCCGGCTGCGCAAGGAAAACCGCGAGCTCAGGAGGGAGAAGGATTTTTTCAGGCTGGCGACAGCTCACTTTGCCAAAGAGCAGCTGCCGCCGAGAGGTTTCGCCTGATCGAGGCTCTCTCAGACCGCTTCTCCACGGCCTGGCTCTGCGGGCAGCTTGGCGTGGCCCGCAGCGGCTTCTACGCCTGGCGGCAACGGCAGCAGAACCCGGGCCCACGAGCCCAGGAGAACGCAGTCATCACGGCCCAGCTCCAGGCCGTGTATGAACGGCACCGCGGTTTCTACGGCGCACCACGCGTCCATCAGGAGCTCAGGGCCGCTGGCCTCAAAGTGGGCCGCCACCGTGTCGCCCGGCTCATGCGCTGTTCAGCGCTCAAAGCCAAGACCAGACGCGGGTTCAGACCTTGCCGGAACCCAGGCAACCGGGCCAGTGGTGTAGCCGAGAACCTGCTGCAGCAGGAGTTCAGCCCAGCAGCTCCCAATCGCTGCTGGGCCGGTGACATTGCAAGGCGAGATCGGCCCCCAGGGCATTCAGGGAATCGACGGCCCGGCTGGCGTGCAGGGCCTGCGCGGCACGGGCTGGTTCAACGGCAGCGGTGCTCCGGCCGCTGCCATCCCAGGCTCGATCCCCGGTGATCTCTATCTGGATAACGCCACGGGCGATGTGTACACCCTGAGCTGAGCGGTGGCCTGGTCCTTTGCTGGCAACCTGCAGGGCCCGGCAGGCCCGAGCGCCGTATCGGCTGATGCTGGCAACAGCGCCAGGCTGGGCAGCGACGGAAAGGTGTATGTGGGCGCCAGCAGCTACACCCTGCCCATCGCCCAGGCGAGCAGCCTCGGTGGCCTCAAGGTCGGCACACCCGTTGCCGGTAAGTACGCCTCTGGCGTGGCGGCTGATGGCACGATTCAGTGGTCGACAGCCAGCGCCACGGGTTCACCGCTGCGGCTGCCACCCACTGACATGGGCAGTGGCTTCAATGGCATTGATGCCTACTGGTATCAGGACACAGCCAATGTCGTGCGGCTGCAGCTGCCCTCAGGCCACAACGGCATCCTGATCGCCGGTGATGGGCAGCAGACGTTCAGCAAGATCCCCCTCTGCGGGACTGCTCCAACAGCCGACAACCACCTCGCCAATAAGGCCTACGTCGACAGCAAGACGGCTGCTGGCACCTACCTGCCGTTGGCCGGCGGAACGATGACGGGTGGCATCACCCTGCCCACCACGATTGCCAGCTTCTCGTACGGCAGCACGGGCTACAACTGGTTCGGTGGCAGTAGTGGCGTTGCCCTGCGCAGCAACACCACCAACCTGTGGACGACGACCTCAGCGAATACCACCTTCAATCAGACGATCGTTGCCCAGCCCACGGGCGGCGTGCAGATGGGTTCGGGGGGTTCCTTCCTGAAACGCGGCAGCAGCTCCACAAAGATTGCCGCCACGGGAATGATCGAACTGCCTACTGATGCACCAGCTGCATCAGAGGCAATCCGCAAGGACTACGCCGACAGCACCTACGCCACCAAGGTGGTGATGAGCGACGTCTTTGACGAACTGGCCGCCCTCAAGAGCGAAGTGGCGGCCCTCAAGGCTGCGGCCTGAGGCTGGGCTGCTGGCTGGTTGATCCCACTGCAGCAGTCACGCGATCGCAACGCTGTGCTCTCCGGCCCAATGTGCCGCGGGGAACCTGGCATCAGCGCCCGGGGCACGCCAATTTGGATCCAGCTAGGACGCACGTGCATGAGCTGGTCTGATCTGGAGCGGTTGGTTGCTGATGCAGAAACCAGCCCTGAGCTCCAGCAGACGCTCAGCCAGTGCCGCAGCCGCCAGGAGCTGCTCCACACCGCCCGCCAGCTGGGCTACCGGGTGACCAAAGGCGACCTGCTGAATGCCTGGCTGGAGCACCACAACGCAGCGGAAGTGCAAGGAGCCACTGGCGTACTCTAATCAGCCGACTGCTCCAGCCAGTCCCCGAGCCCGCTCGAGCCACAGAGCCAGGCCGGGCGCGGCAGCATGTAACGAAGTTGTTACATGGCTCTCATGACCGTCGGGGAAGTCTTTCTGGAGTCCCTCTCCAGCGGCGTGATCACGGAGCGAGAGATCTCCTGGGTTGCTTCCCAGCAGGGTGCCTTTGCCCGCCACGAGGAAGCCCTGGCGCTTCGGTTGGGGCGCTTGGTCGACGAGGGGCAGATCAACCTTGGCTGCCGCCTGCCGAGTCGTCTTGTCCACCACAAGCTTGTGCTCAACGAATGGATCGAACCGCTCGGCCGGCGCCGCGGCAGATCAGCAGTTTGCGCCTGACGCCGCAGCAGCTCCGATGACTCAAGCCAAAACACTGGATTACTGGCAGAACATGCGGACCGCCATGGAGGCGGCAGGGGCAACCTCAAGTGCGATCTACAAACGAGCACTGGCTATCACCCAAGGCCTGCCAGATCCCCTGGCAGCTCAGGATTCAGCCGAGGGGTAACTGCTAGTCCCTTTCAGAGACGGGGGCAGCACCGCCGGTGGCGGTCCTCCTTTCGCCTTGATCACCGGCAGGACTCCCACAACTCCAGTTCTCAAGCCGTGGGGTCGCTGGTGCAGTAGCGGCTCGGCGAACTTATGCCGCCTGTTGCTCATCGCCCACCGATGGTGGATGGCCCACCAGCTCAGAAGACTCGCAAGCGGTGATCCAGCTACGCAGCAGCGGGTAGCGCTGAACCATCGCTGCGTATTCAGCTGATTGACGGTAGGTGGATTCCAAAAGCCGGTAGTCAAGGTCCTGCTGCATGGACTGCTGCTCTCCGGAAACCAGCTCTGCTGCTGGCGCGAGATGCCTGCGGTCTGAATGATCAATTGTCATGGAGATCAAAGCGGGCGCCAAGGACTGCGGCAAAGCGCTCTGCACCAACCCTGCTGGTGACGGCTGGCGGCTGCTGCTCCTGTCAGTGGGAGCAGACAGAAAGCGTGGCTCTTAGTCGAGCAGGGGAGAGCGGGGCACCCCTTGCATCGCATGTTCACAACCTGTTACATTGGCTTTAACACTTCGTCACAATCATGACTGAGTCCGCTTCTCGCTTCGGGTTTGTCGCTTTCGCCGAAACCTGGAATGGCCGTCTGGCAATGCTTGGTTTCGTGATCGGTCTTGGTACCGAGCTGCTCACAGGCCAGGGCATCCTTTCCCAGATCGGTCTCGGTTGAGCGCCATGGAAACCGATTACACCACTGCAATTTCGGTCGTTGCCCTGATCACTGCCGTGCTCTCGGCAATGACGATCTATGTGCTGAGCCGGCCTACGGACCTGGCCAAGAGGGTTGAATGATTTCTGCAATCACCATCGTTCTTATCGGTGCCTGGATTGTTGGTGCTCTCAACCAGCCAGACCTAGCCGATTGAGCATTTGGCTCTTGTTTGTTCAGCTTTCCAGCAATTGTTACGCCACCCAAAGCCATTGACCAACACTCCTTCTAACGACCAAACGCTCGATACCAGCGCCGAACAGGTGACCCTCATGGATCAGCTCAAGCAAGTTGAACTGTTTAACGGCCGTGCCGCCATGCTTGGCATCGTCATCGGCATCGTGGTGGAAGGCCTCACCGGTGTTGGCATTGCCCATCAGATCGGCCTTGGCGCCTTGGTTGATGGCTATGCCGCCTGCCGCACCCAGTTCCTGCCTTTCTGCTTCTGAGCACCTTCAGGCCTTTTGTTTTCTGACCCCTAGGTAATGCCTGGGGGTTTTTGTTTGGCGCCAATGGATTAGCCGGCGGCCTCTTGGACCGCCGGCTGGCCGGCATTAGACGGACCAGCGCAGGGGCGGCTCGAGCTCTTGGGGCTCTTCTTCCAGCTGGATTAGCCACCAGGCTGCTGGATAGGCGGGCTCGGGCTGTGGCTCCTGCCATTGACCGGAAGCTTGTGCTTCTTCCCAGGCATCAATGAGGGACTGCATGGTGGTGGAGAGCGGGAACATCGCTGTGATGCAAAGAACGCGCACCTGAAACCCCGAGAAGCGGGGAAAACTGGAGAGCGGTTTTGCAGAGCCGATGGTCCCCGCCCCCCAGCTGAAGTGCTGAATGGGCGGCTAGGCAAACGGAAGCCCGACCAGGCGGGAGCGGCTGTAGCTGCCGTTCCGCTCTCTGCAGCTGCCAGGTTTCCCAGCGGGCACGGGCCTTTGCGGAATGCCCGAGCGGGAGCGAGCGGCTGGAGCAGGCAGGCCGCTGCTCTAGTTCCAGCTGGCAAGCGAGCAGAAGGGGCAATGGAACCCGACCAGGCGGGAGTGGGTGGAGCTGCTCCCAGGCTTCCTCTGGGCAGATCAGTTCCCAGCAGCTGCCGACCGGCTGCGGCAGGGAGAAGAGGCTGAGCTGCCACGATCGAGTTTCACAACCAATCAACCGTGCACGTCATCCATGGCTTCATGTGCCGGATGCCGAGGCCAGGAGGCGCGCAAGCCACTGGTGAAACAAGGTGTCACGGTTCAGCAGCAACGGCGAATCGATCAACCACCAGGTGATCAGTGCCTCCAAGACGTATCGATGGAATCCGGTGGCACGGCCTACTGATCTACGGACTGCTTAGCAAGAAAGTATTTGATCATCTGTTCCATGCCCTTCTGCGTACGGCCATGGGGCCTCAGACCTTGCTCGGCCCAAGCCCGATCAAGGTCTTGGCGCAGCTCCTCGGAAATCCAGCAGGACAACATGACCTTGCCTTCCCGGCTGGAGGTGCAGTGGCGCTCAGGTGCGGACAAGGATGCCAGATGTGCACATGTACTCATCGTGCCTCAGCAAGGGAGGCGCGCCGGCGACATGGTCTGCGCCGATCGGGCAGAATGAGAACCGTTCTCGCCAATGGTGGTCCATGGACCAGCAGGTCATCCAGGTCCCCGTCACCGTGCTCTCCGGCTTCCTCGGCGCCGGCAAGACCACCCTGCTCAACCACATCCTCAGCAACCAGCAGGGGCTGCGCAGTGCCGTGCTGGTCAATGAATTCGGCGAGGTGGGGATCGACAACGAGCTCGTGGTGGCAACCAGTGATCAGATGGTGGAGCTCAGCAACGGCTGCATCTGCTGCTCGATCAATGGGGAGCTGCAGGAGGCGGTGCATCGGGTGCTCGAGCGACCCGAGCCACTGGATCTGATCATGGTGGAAACCACCGGACTGGCCGATCCGCTTCCCGTGGCCTTGACGTTCATGGCCGGGGACCTGCGCGATCGGCTGAGGCTCGATTCGATCATCACCCTGATCGATGCAGAACACTTCAGCGCCACGGCCCTCGAGAGCCCGATCGCTCGCGCCCAGGTGGTGTACGGCGACATCCTTCTGCTCAACAAAGCCGACCTAGTGGATGAGGAACGGCTGAAAGAAGTTGAGGCCGAGCTGCGGGCAATCAAAACCGACGCTCGCATCCTGCGGGCCTGCCGCGGGGAAGTGCCGCTGGGTCTGCTGCTGAGCGTGGGGCTGTTTGAAACCGATCGCCTGGTGCCACTGCAGGCCGCCGAGGACGCGCGCGAGGACGACCACGAGCATCACCACGAGCCTCACGATCACGCCCATCACCATCACCACGCCCATACGCCGGAGTTGGAGGGTTTCAGTTCAGTGAGCCTGGCAGTAGATGCGCCGTTTGATCTGCGCCGCTTCCAGCACTTCCTCGACAACGAACTGCCTGAATCGGTGTTCCGCGCCAAAGGGGTGCTCTGGTTCCGCGAAAGCGAGCGGCGAAACCTGTTTCATCTCTGCGGCAAGCGCTTCACGATCGATGACTCCTACTGGCCCGAGGGCTCAGAACGCCACACAAAAGTGGTGGTGATCGGCAAGGGGATTGATCAGGCGGCAATCAAGGCCCAGCTTGAGGCCTGCGTGGCGGCGCCATGAGCCAGACCCTCCTGATCTCAGGGCCTCCAGGGTGCGGTAAAACCAGCTGGATCCTGAAGCGGGTCCAGGCTCATCGAGGCCCATGCGGGTATCTGCGGCTGGCCGGCTACCCCGACGAAGGGCTCGCCCAGGCGCCTGACGGCGGTCTCGATCTGGCCTACCTGCAGGACCAGTGCCCGAGGCTGCTGGATCTGGCCGATCTCGATCATGCCCTGGCACCAAGGCCGGAGCACCTTCTGGCGCTAATTGAACTGCCCCAGTTCCAGCCGCCGGCGGAATCGGGTCTTGGTGGGGTGGACCGGCGCGTGATTCCCCAACTGGAGGCCTTGCATCTCAGGCCCGACGAGCATTTGCACTTCGGGCGAGATACCGGCTTGCCCCGCCAGGACACCCTGGATTTCAGCAGTTTGCAGGCCTGGGAAAGGAACCTGGCTGGGAGTGTGTGGGATCCGGCCAGCCTGAGCAGCTTCTGGTTTGAACTGGTGAACGGCGCCTATGGCGATGTGTACCGCGCCAAGGCCCTGATGAACCTGCCCGATGGCCGGGCCTTTTTCTGCAACTGGATGGTCAGCCGGGAGGGCTCCCAGTTTCTGCCCTTGCAGACGATCGCCCCGCCTGACTGCCGCCCGGAGCGACTGTCGCGTCTGGTTGTGCAGGGCAAGGATCTCGATCCCGCCGCCATCGAGCGAACCCTCGCCGACTGCCTGCTCAGCGAGGCCCTGCCCCATCCATCCCCTTCCGCCTGATCGCCATGGCCCACGCCGTGATCTCCTGCCTGCACGCCAACCACGCCGCCCTGGAGGCCGTGCTCGCCGACATCGACCAACAGGGCATCGACACGATCACCTGCCTGGGGGATCTGGTGGGCTATGGCCCCCAGCCCAATGAGGTGGTGAATCTGGTTCGCGAGCGTGCCATCCCCAGCTGCCAGGGCTGCTGGGATGAGGACATCATCGAAGGCCTCAACGCCTGCGACTGCAGCTACCCCTCCCAGCTGGCGGAAAGGCGAGGCCATCTGGCCCATCAGTGGACGGCCGATCAGCTGAGCGAGGAGAACAAGGATTTTCTTGCCAACCTGCCGATGTCGCTGCGGCGCGATCGGCTGCTGTTTGTGCATGGCAGCCCCAACAGTCAGCACGAATACCTGCTGCCGGACATGGATGCTTTTGCCGCTCTGGAGCGGGTGCAGACCTCCGATGCCGACACCCTGTTCTGCGGCCATACCCACCGCCCCTACGTGCGTGAGCTGCGGGATGGCGTCATCCGTGTGCGCGTGCAAACCCCCACCAATCCGCACACACAAGCAGAGCGGGAGATGGCCTTGCCCGTGCGCCGCATCGTCAACGCCGGCTCGGTGGGTGAGCCGCGCCATGGCAACACCCACGCCACCTATGTGATTCACCAGGAGGAGACGGGAGCCGTCGAGATCCGAGAGGTGCCCTACGACGTCGAGCGCACCTGCCGGGCCATCGTCGAATCCGGCCTACCGCCAATCTTTGCGTGGCGTCTGCGCCATGGCTTCGAATACGCCGAGCGGGCCGATGACGCCAGCCACGTGTGTGAGCGCTGATGGCACGCTGGGCTCTGGTGAGTGGACTGCAGGGTGACCTGGAGGTTTATGAGGCCATCCAGCGCGATCTGCGTCAGGTGCGCCGCGTCGACACTCTGTTTGTGCTGGGTGATCTGATTGGTCCCGACCGGGATGCCAATGCTCTGCTGGATCGGCTGCAGGATCCCCGCCGCGGAGAGCTGGCGCCTCAGTGCATCTACGGCTGGTGGGAAGACCAGTTGCTCGCCGAACGCGGCTATCGCGGTGAGCGGCGGGCTGACCCTCTGCGTCAGCAGTTCGGCCAGGCCGCCGTGGAGGCGCTGGAGCAGGCCGTGGATCCAGGACATCTGGCCTGGCTGGCAGCCCTGCAGTTCGGCTTCATCGAACTGGATTGCGCGCTGCTGCATGGCAGCTCTGCCGATGTGGGCGATTGGTTGGGGCCGGAGAGCTCGCCGCTGTTGCTGTTGGATCGGCTTACGCGCATGGATGTGAACCGCCTGTTCACCGCCCGCAGTGGCCAGCAGTTCCGGATTGAGCTCACCGGCGGTGGCATCGCTTCTCATGTGCAGGATCTGGAGGGCCAACAGCAGCAGCAGCAGAGCGTTCCGCAGCGTCAGGTGATCGGCATCGGCGCTGGCGTCCACTACACCCTCTACGACCCCGGCACTGATCGCTTTGACTTTCTTACCGCCGGCAGCAGGTCCCAGGAGCGGGCGCGGGGGTTTTCGTGACGGCACGGCTCAGCGTGATCCTGGGGCGGCAGTTGCTGGCACACGCCTGACTCAGAACCGGAAGGTCACCCCCGTGCCGATGTGGTGCTGCCACCCACGGCCCCAACCATCGCCCCCTTGGCTGCTGTAGATCGGCTTCCAGTGGGCGAACAAGACTGTGCCGGGACTCACAGGCACTTCCAGTGCCAACTCACCACCCCAGTCGGTGCGGCTGGAAAGGCCTGAGTAGCTGCCGGGGCTATAGAAACGCGGCCCCCCAGTAAGGGTCACATTGAGCTTGTCAACATTGAATCCAAAGCCCAGCCATGGGTCTGTGTAGTTGCCAATGTAGGTGCCATCAGATTCCCAGCCCGTACGATTTTCTAGGGATAGAAAAAAGCCATCGGCAATGGTTTCGAGGCCATCGCCCAGGGCAAAATTCACATCGCCATCCCCCAGGGCCCACACCACGCCAACCCCCACCTCATTCTTGAGCCCCTTGATGTCTTCCCCCTGGTTGCGGGTGACGTAATAAGGCTTCCATTCGGCCATGAACGAGAGACGATCGTTCGGGGCATAGCGGGCCTGCAGCTGTCCCTTGATGTCGACGCGCTGGAAAGGGGCGCCGCCATGGCCCTCCGCTACATCGTGCTCCGCTTCATCGTGATCGTCGTCTCCCTCGTCAGCATGGTCGTCGTGGTCGGCGTGGTCATCGTGTTGATGCACCCGGCCATAGAAATGTTCAGCTTCCCCCCACACAAAGGCCGGGCCGACCATGGCTTCGATGGCAAAACTGCCCCGATTGGGCAGCCCCCACTCCATCACCACACCAATCAGGCCATCGATGGCGTAGTGGCGGGGGCGATCCTCCAGGTTGTTTTCCAGGCCGGCATGGCCCTCGATGGTGAGCACCGGGGCCATTTCAAACTCGCCGGGGGCCAGCTCAGCGCCGCCGGCGGCGCCATGGGCCCGCACCGGAGCGGGCAAGGCGCAGGCCAGGGCAATCCCAGCGGGGGCCAGCAGAAAAAGCGGCAGAGCCAACGGGGATGGGCGAAACAAAGGCATGGCTGATGCAGATAAAACTGGGGTGTTGGAGGCTGGGGTGCCTGGCGCGGTGGGGACTGATGCGGCGACCCGGGTCAGCGGATGGCAGCCCAGCGCTGGGCGAGCTGGTCGGCAGCGGCGCGATCGCAACGCCCGCCCTGGCCATCCACGAAGGTGCAGACATTGGCCGTGGCGGTCTGCACGGTGGAGCGCCCTGGAGCCAGGCCATCGGCCACCAGGGGGGTGGGATTCACCGGCACCCCGCTACTGCGACTTACCCGCCGCAGGGTTTTCGACACCGGCGATGATTCGGCGAAAAGCTGACGGGTGCCCGATTCCCTGATTGCCTTGGTCATCGCGGCGAGACTGGCGGGCCGCAGCACGCCCGCAGTTGTGTAGGCATCCAGCAGGGGCAATTCCCGGATGCCGTAACGCCGCGCAAAGCTGCTGAATGCACGGTGTTCAGTAACCAGAACTCGTGTGGACTCAGGCACGGTGCGGATCTGGGCACCGGTCCAGGTGCCGAGGGCATCGAGCACGCTGCGGGCGGCCTGGCTGCGCTGCTTCACGCCGGCGGCGGCCGGGGCGGGCAACACGGCCACCAGGCGACCCTCCACCACTGACACCATGGCGGCGACCTGGCTGCTGTTGTGCCAGACGTGCGGATCACGGCCGGGGCTTTCCGGCACAGCCAGCTCCGCCACCGCCACCCGCGGAGCCGAGATCTTCACCCGTTGCAGGGCAGGGGTAAGTCCATAGCCATTGACCAGCACCAACTTGGCCTCGGCCAGGGCCTGGCGATCCCGGGGGCGCAGGACCGCCTGATGGGGATCGGCGCCGGCCGGGATCAGGCAGAGCACCCTGACCTGCTCGGCAGCGAGGGTGCGGGTGAGGTCACACAGCACACCATCAGCGGCTACCACCATCGGAGCCGGGGCAGCAGCGGCAGGGGGCAGGCAAGCAAGCAGGGCGACGAGAGCCGTCGCCGGCGCACCCAGCAGCCCCGGGCGACACACCCGACTGACAAAAACTACGGACATCAGCACCCTGCAGCACAAAGTGAATGATAACGATTCTCATTCATTGCCAGGCACAATGGGTGCCACATGGGGCGCCGGCCCCGCTGTTTCTTGGCTCCGCCCGTGGATGCGCCCTTGCTTCAGGCTCGCCAGCTCGCCTTTGGCTACGCCAAAACCGCCGTTCTGCGGTCCATCAACCTGGATGTCACGAACGGTTCATGCACCCTGATACGGGGTGACAACGGGGCTGGCAAATCAACCCTGCTGCAGCTGCTGCAAGGCAAATTGCAGCCCACCGCAGGCTGGGTGCGCCTATGCGGCCGCCCCCTTAAAGGCCAGCGGAGGCGACTGGCCCTGGTGCCCCAGGCCCCAAGCCTGCGCTGGCATTACCCAATCACCCTGGCCGGCCTGGTGGGCCTGGGCTGCGGCGGCCACCCCCAACGCAGCCACACCGCCCTGGAGCAGGTGGGTCTGGCCGCCTTGGCAAAAGCCCCGATCGCAAGCCTCTCGGGCGGCCAGCGACAGCGGGCCCTGATTGCCCGCGCCCTGGCCCGTCAGGCGGCCGTGCTGCTGCTCGATGAACCCTTTGCCTGCCTTGACAACCGCAGCCGCGAGCAGCTCGGCGCCCTGATCCAGGCGCTGGCGGCTGATGGAACGGCGGTGGTTCTTACCGCCCACGGGGATCTACCAAGCAGCCTGGAACAGGTGCCGCAAATGCACCTGGAGCACGGCCAGCTGGGGCCTGGGGATCGGCTATGAACGTGTTGATGGAGCCCTGGTGGCTGATTCCCTTCCTCCTGGCCGGGCTGTGTGGCCTGGTGTGCCCCCTGCTGGGCACGCTGTTGGTGGTGCAGCAACGAGTGCTCACTACGAATCTGATGGCCTACGCCGTATTGCCCGGCGTTGTGATAGCCAAGGCCCTGAGCTGGCCGGAGCTGCTGGGGGGCATGGGCGGGGCCATGGGTGCGGTGCTCCTGGCCGAGCTGCTGATGGCGGGCCGCCCCTCCGGCAGCGGCCAGGCGGAGGCCGTGCTCAACACCGTGTTGGCGGCCAGCCTCGGACTGGGGGTGCTCCTGGTCCAGGGCCTGGAATTGCCGGTGGATCTCGATGGCCTGCTGTTCGGCGATCTGCTGGTGGCAGGCCCGGCAGACCTGCTTCGCCTGCTAGCGGCCCTGGCCCTACTCCTTCTGGTGCTGCGGCTGCGCTTCCACCAGCTGCAGTGGCTGGGGCTCGACCCGGAGGGCGCCGCTGACATCGAACTGCCGCTGCGCGGCCTGCGGCTGACTATGGCCGCTCTCACGGCCCTGGTCGTAGTCAGTGCCACCGCCGCCGTGGGCCTAGCCCTGGTGATGGCGCTGATCTGCGCCCCTTCTCTGGCAGTTCTTTCACGCGCCCAGAGCTTGGCTCAGGCCCTACGCCTGGTAGCCGGGCTGGGCATGGTGGTAGGCGTCACCGGCTGCGGCCTAGCGCTGGGATTCAACCTGCCTCCCGGGCCCCTGATGGCTTGCTTCTGCTTGCCACTGCTGTGGCTGAAGCCAGCACCCCGCTCCTGGGACTGAGCTGGCTCACCAGCAGCGCCGCCAGAAAGCCCAGGAATTGCACAATCACCACACACGGACCGGAGGGCAGGTTGGTGAGGCCGGAGCCCAGTAGGCCCAGCAATGCACAGCCACCGCCCAAGGTGGCTGAGGCGAGGGCATAGAGCGGGAAGTGGCGGCTCACGAGCCGCCCACCGCAGGCCGGGATCACCACAAAGGCGCTGATCAGAAGCACCCCCACCGCTTTGATTGACACCGCCACCACCACCGCCAGCAGCACGATGAAGATCAGGCGGTGACGGTTAGCCCCCACCCCGAAGGCTCCGGCGAGATCGCTGTTGAGGGTGAGCAGCACCTGGGCACGCAGGCTCAAGGCGAGATAGCCCAATGCAATCAGCAGCAGCAGGCAGATCACCACCAGATCGCTCCAGCTGATGCCGAGGATGTCGCCGAACAGCAGCTGCTGGATGCCGCCGCGGTAGGTCTCCACCAGGCTCAGGGCCACCACCGCAAAGGCCAGGGAGGTGGAATACACGATGTTCAGCAGGGCGTCTGCCGGTAGGCCGCTGCGGGCCACCAGCTGGTTCACCAGCAGGGCGAACACCACTGCGAAAGGGATCAGCACCAGGGTGGGATTGACCCCCAGCAGGATTCCCAGGCTGATGCCCAGCAGGGCGGAATGACCGAGGGCATCGCTGAAGAACGAGAGCTGACGCAGCACTGCGAAGCTGCCCAGCAGCCCGCCCAGGGCGCCGGTAAGCAAGCCGCCGAGCAGGGCCCGCTGCATGAACGGCTGGCCAACAATTTCCAGCAAGCCTGCGGCATCAGCCATGGCCAGCAATCCCGGCATGGTTATGGCGGTAAGGCACCACATTGGGGCCGTAGAGCTCGGCCAGCCGCGCTGGGCTGAGGGCATGGTCGGGGGCACCGCTGCAGCGCAAGTGGCGATTCAGGCACAACACCTGATCACAGCTGCGGCGCACCATCTCCAGATCGTGCGACACCTGCAGCACGGTCCAGCCTTCCTGGCGGCGCAGATCTAGCAGCAGCTCCTGGAACTGCTCGCTGCTGGGAGCATCCAGACCCGCCTGCGCCTCATCGAGCACCAGCAACTGGCGGGGCCGCACCACACAGAAGGCCAGCAGCACCCGCTTGAGCTGACCGCCGGAGAGCTCGCTGAGCCGGCGTTCCACCAGGTCCTGGCAGCCAGTGCGCTGCAGGGCGCGCCGCATCGCCGCGGTGCGGCGCGCCCTGCCCAACCAGGCCAGGCTGAGGCCTGGTGCATCAGCGCCAAAGCCCACGAATTCGCCCACGGTGAGTGGAAAGCGGCCCTGCAACGCCAGGCTCTGGGGCAGATAAGCGATCTGCGCACGCACCGCACGGGGCAACTCGCCCGCCGGGCCGAGGGAGTGGCCCAGGATCCGCACGGCCCCTGCCGCCCTGGGCAGCAAACCCAACAAAGCAGCTACCAGGCTGCTCTTGCCAGCACCGTTGGGCCCCACCAGGGCCGTGTCGGTTTCGCGGGCGAGCTGAAAGCTCACCTGCTCCACAGCCAGCTGCTCGCCACGGCGAACGCTCAGGCCTTCAACCGACAGCACTGGGGCGCTGTCTGTCATTGGCCGAAGGCCTGGCGCAGATCAGCCACGTTGCGTCGCATCAGCTTCAGATAGGTCGAGGGATCGCGCGAGGCTTCCTCCGTGGCCGTCTCCATCGGATCAAACACCACCACCTTCACCCCTAGATCCTTAGCCAGGGCATTAAATGAGCGGTTGCCCTCCTGGGGTTCGCTCAGCAAGGCCTTGAGCTGGCTGGTCTTCACCTCGACCGCCACCCGCTGCAGATCGGCCGGGCTGGGATTCAGTTCCGGCACATCCACCAGGAACTCGGCCTTGAGGCCATAGCGCTCGGCGAAGTAGGGGGCGAAATCGTGGAAGGCGATGAAGGTTTTGCCGCTGTAGGGCTTCAGCTGGCCGGCGATCTCGCTGTTCAGTTGCCGCAGCTGGGTGATGTAAGCCGCTGCGTTGCGCTTGTAACCCTCTGCGCAGTTGGGGTCAGCCTTGATCAGCCCGTCACGGATGGTTTCCACCTGCTGCGCGGCCCGCAGTGGATCCAGCCAGATGTGGGGGTTCACCGCCCCATGGGCATGTCCATGGCCCTCGTCCTCTCCATGCTCATGGCCATGCTCATGGCCGTGTTCCGCTTCTTCTTCTGGCGAGTCGATGGTGGTGATGCCGCGGCTGGAGTCGATCACAGCCAGCTGGCTGTTGCCGGCGGAGGCCACCAGCTTGTCGAGGAAGCTCTCCATCTCCAGCCCATTTTTGACGAGCACGCGGGCCTGGCGCAGCGCCGCCAGATCTCCTGGCTTGGCCTGGAAATCGTGGGGGCCTGTGCTGGGAGGGATCAGGGCCGTGACCGTGGCGCAGTCGCCCGCCACGGCGCGGGTGAACAGGGTGATCGGCAGGAAGGTGGTCACTACCGGCAGCTTGGCGCCGCTGGAGGAACTCTCAGCCTTCTGCTGCGGCGCTCCGCAGGCCGCCAGAAGCAGCGAGAGGGTGATCGCCCCTGCGCGGGTCAACAGGACGTGGATGGGTGCCATCAGGAGAAACGACGGAGACAACGGGGAAGCTCGGGTGGCAGCGGGCCACAAAGGATGAGAATCATTCTCACCGTAGCGGTGAATGGCGGGCCTGTCGCAAGACCTCTCGCCATGGGGTTCCGCGCGCGCTCAGGCCGTCCTGCAGGGCATCCAAGAGCGCCAGGGCGCAGGCCAGGTCGTCCGGCTCTGGTGGCTGCTGCCACTGCCGGACCAGCGCTTCGGATGCCTGCATCAGCTTCGGCATCGGCTCCTGCATGGGGTTGGTGGCTGGATCCAGCCGGCGCTGTTGGGCGCGCTCGCTCAGGGCATCGGCCGGTGGAGCGAGTGCCGCCGGCCCACCGGCTGTTGGGGTGGCACCGGTCTCGTAGAAACAAGCTCTTGCCCCGGTATGGCAGGCCACATCGCCAACTTGCTCCACGCTCAGCAGGAGGGCATCGGCGTCACAGTCGTAGCGAAATCCCCGCAGCAGCTGGAGATGGCCGCTGGTGGCTCCTTTGTGCCACAACTCCTGGCGCGAGCGACTCCAGTAGTGCACCTGGCCGGTCTCAAACGTGGCCAGCAGCGAGGCCCGGTTCATCCACGCGAGCATCAGCACTGCACCATCGAGCCAGTCCTGGGTGATGGCAGGGATCAAGCCATCGCTGTTGAAGCGCAGGTGGTTGATGCAGGCGACGGGCCACTGTTCCCTGGTACTCATGGCCTGGCCTCCTCGCCTGGATCGAGGGGCCACATCACCCAAGCACCCTCCTCTCCACCAGCGGCCAGGGCCTGGCCGTCGGATCGCCAGGCCACGCTGGTGAGCGGCTGGCCATCGAGTTCGAGCACCTGCATCAAGGTCCCGGCTTCGCTCCACAGCGCCGCGGATCCATCCCGCGATGCCGTGACGATCGGGGCCTCGGCAGGGCCACAGGCCAGCGCCACGATCCGATCCAGATGAAAGGGCAGCAGCACGGCGTTCCAGGCCTTGAGGGCATCTCCCTGGCCCGACCACACGACGGCGGCCTCCGCCGCTGCCACCAGCAGCGCTTGCTCTCCACTGGGTAAGCGCGACAACGCGAGGGCGTGGATCTTGCCCGGCAGGTCACCGACGCCAAGCATGGGTTGCTGCAGATCTCGCCACAGCACCAGGCGCCGATCCACGAGGCCCGCCGCCAGCCAAGGCGGATCCACGCCCCACACCAGCTGGAGCACGGCCGAGCCCGTTGCCAGCTGCTGGGGGCGTTGTGTTTGCGCTGATCCCAGTGGCAGGCTCCAGATCCACACGCCCTGGCCGGTGCCCGCCGCCAGTTGATCGCCCGCTGGGCTCCAGCTCAGGGCCATCACCGCGCCGCCCGGGCTGCACAGCGGCGGCAACCAGACCTTGTCCTCGCTGTGCCAGATCCAGAGTTCTGATCCCCTGGCCACGGCCAACAGGGGGCCAGCCGGCTGCCAGGCCAGCTGATCGATCCATCCCCCGACTGCCGGCACGGTTACCTGCAGCGGCACCTCACCGTCCAGGCACCAAAGCGAAAGCGCGCCGGATTCGCCGCCAGCGGCCAGCCAGCGGCCACAGCTGGAGAATCCCAGGGCATCGAAGCCCTGAGCAGCAGTTTCACCGGCTTCGTGCAGGGGCCAATCCACGCCAGCGGTGAAATCAACGAGGATGAAGTCTCCAGATGAGCTGGCGACAGCCAATTGGGCTGCCCGGGGTCTCCAGGCCAAGCCAGTGACGCAGCCCTGAATCGTGCCGCGAAGCTGCTGGCTCACCGGCCCCTTGGTCGTCGGCTCCGCCAGACCTGAGCATTCAGTCATCACGGCTCATCGTGCTGTGCTCCAGCAATTGATTCAGTTGCCACCGACGGGCGTCGTGGGGATCGGGGGCCAGTTCGCCGACCAGCTCTCGGGCCAGGTTCTCGACCATCGGCGACCACTCCACCTGGCCGGTGCGCTCGAGCAGAACCTCCACCGAGAGCAGCCACGCCTGCAGCACCCGCAGATCGCTCAGAATCTGCTGCCGGCCCAAGATCCGCCGCTCCAGAGAGGGTGGCTCGCTGGCCAGTTGTTGCTCAACGGCCGTCGTCAGGCTCCGCATCGCCTGGATGCAGGCCCAGAGCTGCTCCTGCTGCCCCCTCAGGCTGGCCCCGCGGCGTAGCAAGCCATCGTGGAGCCGATCGAACCGTGCCTGCTCTTCGGCTGAGGGCTGCTGCTCCCAAGGGTCCTGTCCAGCAAAGTCCCGCGCATCCAAGGTCATCAGATCAGCAGTAGGTCAGACCCTCGCCGAAGGGGCAAGACTCGCACGAAGGAACGAGAATCGTTCTCATAGAGTACGACGCTGATTCCAGTCGGCCCAGGCGATGCAGCAAGCGATGCCCTCAAGCCAGGGCCAAGGCCCCAGCGCTGTTGCAGGAGCAGCGCCTGTGCTGACCGTGGCGGTGCGGGCCGCCGAACTGCGAGGCGGGCGGCGAACGGAACGGCAGCTCCTCTCCTTGGCCGTGGGCCAGGGCGTCCTGTCCCCCTGGCTTGAACGGGAATTGGCCTCCATGAAGCCCGGCACGCTGAGGCGCTGGCGCCTGGGGCCTCGCGAGCGGCCACCCATTCTGGCGGGCCATCCCTGGCTGTCTCGCAACGGCCTGATCTGGCTGGAGGTTGAAGTGCTGGAGGCTCGCCAGCCGTCGCTGCCGGGTCAGGGGCCCAGCGGCTGCGCTCTGATCAGCCAGAGCGACGTTCAGATGTTGTTTGAACGCTGGAACAAGGCGTTGCAGAGCGACGATCCAGAGCAGGTGGCGCGCCTTTATAGCCGTGATGCGGTGCTGCTTCCCACGCTCTCGGATGAACCACGCACAGACCACGACAGCATCGTGAATTACTTCAGTCACTTTTTAGAGAAGCGACCCCATGGCGAAATCAGCCAACGAGAAATCCTGATTGGCTGCAACATGCTTCAGGATGCGGGGCTCTACACCTTTCGTTTTGCCGATGGCAGCAGCGCGGAAGCGCGCTACAGCTTTATCTACGTTTTTGAGGACGGGGAGTGGAAGATCTCGCATCATCACTCCTCGTTGCAGCCCGAATCGGCTGACTGACACCCGCGACTGATGGTGACGTCACCCTTGCGTACGTGGCTGGGGCAGCTGCTGTTGCTGCTCATCCGTGGCTATCAGATCCTGATCAGCCCGCTGCTGGGGCCGAATTGCCGCTTCACCCCCAGCTGCTCTCAATACGCGATCGAAGCAATTGAGATCCATGGACCCTGGCGGGGCTGTTGGCTGGCGCTCTGCCGGCTGGGTCGCTGCCACCCGTTTCACCCGGGTGGCTACGACCCGGTACCACCTGGTGCGGATCAGCCAAAGCCGCTGCCGGAGGAACGTCGCTGACGCTCGCGCGCCGGCACCGCCACCGGCCACAACCACCAGCGTCCATGGGCATCGCCGGCGGCCAGATGCCGTCCATCCGCTCGCCAGGACAAAACATTGAAGCCGCTGCCCTGCCCCTCGATGGGCTGCATCAGCTGACCCCGCCCATCCCAGAGCGCCACAGTGCCGTCGCTGGAGGCACTGGCCAGCAGGGTGCTCCCTGGCGCAAAGGCCAGTGCATTGACGCGTTTTTCGTGCCAGAGCAACGGTTCGGGTTGCCAGGCCTTTGCAACCTGCTTCACCTGCGTCCACAGGATCACGGCCTCTGCGGCGGCACTGGCCAGCAGTGGGGCCAGGCGGCCGGGCTGCTCGCTCCAGGCCAGCTGACGCACCTTGGCGGGGAAACCGCTGAACTGCCAGGGCTGGCCATGGCAGCCCTGCGGCCACACCAGCAGGGAGCGATCCAGCATCCCGCAGGCCAGATGGTGCCCCGGCCCTGAAAAAGCCAGGGCAAGACCCGCAGATGCGATGGCATGGCGCAGCGGCGGATCCGACGGCGAGCTCAGACAAGGGTGCCACAGCACCACTTCACCGTGGCAACTAGCGGCTAGCTGTACCCCATCGGCGCTCCAGGCCAGGGTCTGGATCGTGCCGGGCAACGGCAACGGTGGCTCACGCCATTGGCGGTTGGCCCCATCCCAGAGCCGCAGCTCACGCCCGGCCGCCACCGCCAGCAACAGGCCACCCGGCTGCCAGGCCGCCGCATCAATCCAGCCGCCGCCCAACCGGATCGGATCCATGGCCAGCGGGCGCACCCCGGTGCCGCCCAGCTCCCAGAGCAGCAGCTCACCGTCCTGGCCGGCGGCCATCAGGAACTGGCCATCGCTGCTGAAGCCCAACACATCGAGGCTGCTGTCGCGCTCTCCCCGCAGCAGCTCCTCACAGCCGGCGCGGAAATCGAGCAACAGCAGTTCGCCGCCGGCGCTGGCGATCGCCAGAAACTCGCCATCCGCCGACCAGGCCAAGGCTGTGATCGGCTGCTGCAGATCGCCGCAGAGCCGTTCGCTCACCAGGGGTGCTGCCGGTGCCATCGCCAAGTCAGGCCACGCAAGCGTGGAAACCGGCTCGCAGGCCATCGGCATCGAGATCGCGGCCGATGATCACGAATTCAGTGCGGCGCCTTTCACCCGGCTTCCAGGGGCGATCGAAATCCCCGTCGATCAGCATGTGCACCGACTGCAGCACGTAGCGCTCGTCCTTGCCGTCCAGCTGGATGATGCCCTTCATCCGGAACAGATCCGGACCACGGCTGGCCACCAGATCGGAGATCCAGCGGCCCAGCTTCTCGAGGTCCATGGGACGCTCCTCCACCAGGGCCAGCGAACCGACCGCATCGTCGTGCTCATGGTCGTGCTCCTCGGCCAGAAAGCCCGGATCGAGGCTCAGGGCCCGCTCCAGCTCAAAGGCTTCCACCCCCAGCAGCTCCTGCATGGGCACATCAGCTTTCTCACTGGTGAGCAGCCGCGCTACCGGGTTGATGGCACGCACGCGGCGCTCGATCGCCGCTCGATCGGCGTCGCTCACCAGATCGGCCTTGTTGAGCACCAACACATCAGCGAAGGCCAGCTGCTCCTGCACCTCTTCTGTGTCCCAGTGCTGCTCGACGTGCTTGAGATCCACGAGCGTCACCACGGCATCCAGCCGCAGCTCATCGCGCAGATCCTCATCCACAAAGAAGGTCTGGATCACAGGCGCCGGATCGGCCAGGCCGGTGGTTTCGATCACCAGATGGTCGAAGCGGTCGCGCCGTTTCATCAGGTTGCCGATGATTCGGATCAGATCACCCCGGACGGTGCAGCAGATGCAGCCGTTGTTCATCTCGAAGATCTCTTCATCGGCATCCACCACCAGCTGGTTGTCGATGCCCACTTCGCCGAACTCGTTGACGATCACCGCCACCTTGAGGCCATGCTCATGGGTGAGGATCCGGTTCAGCAGGGTGGTCTTGCCGGCACCCAGGTAGCCGGTGAGCACGGTCACCGGCAGGCGCTCGGCGGCGGGAACGGGGCTGGAGAAGGCCATGGCCAGGCTGGGTCGGGCCCAAGAGTGAGAATGGTTGTCGTTCTAGCAGCGGCGGCAGCCCGGGTCAGTGCCGATGGCTTCCACGATTCCCCTCCCCAGACAGCAGCGTCTGCTCCAGCTGCTCCGGCTGGCGGAAGGCGAACTCAGCGCCCAGGAGCTGCATCAGCGGTTGAGGGATGCCCAACAAGGCACGGGGCTGGCCACCGTGTATCGGGGGCTCAAACTGCTGCAGCAGGCCGGCCTGGTGCGCTGCCGCAAGCTCTCCAGCGGCGAAACCGTCTACGCCCCGCTGGAACGTGACGAGCATCACCTGATCTGTGTGCAGTGCGGCTCCAGCCAGCCCTTGCCGCTCTGCCCCCTTGGCACTAGCAGCCTGGGCCTAAATGCGGTGCTGCTGCAGGGGTTTAGGCCGTTGTTTCACACCTTCGAAATCCACGGACTCTGCAGCCGCTGCCAGCAAGTCGAGGTTGGGCTGGATGGCTGACCTAGTGATTGTCGGCGCCGGTCCCCAGGCTCTCACCCTCTGCTGTCTGTTGCTGCAGAAGCGCCCCAGATGGCGGCGCCGACTGCGAATTGTTGATCCCAGCGGCACCTGGCTGACCCGCTGGCAACAGCAGATGGAGTGCTACGAGATCCCATGGCTGCGCTCACCCTCGCCCCATCACCCCCATCCGAACCCCCATGCCCTGAGGAACTTTGCGCACTTGCAGCAGCGCAACCGCCAGCTGGAGGGTCCCTATGGCCTCCCCCACACCGGTCTCTTTGGGGACTTCTGCCGCCAGGTCACCAGCGAGTACCAGCTGACGGATTGCATACGGGCCGCGAGCGTGGAGCGCATCCGGCTTCCCAAGGTGCGAGGCGGCCCGATGGAGCTGGCACTCAGCGATGGCACCACCATGGCCGCCGGCAGGTTGGTGATCGCCACGGGAAGTGGCACGCCTCAGATGCCCGCCTGGGTCGGGGCGATCGCAGGCGACCCTCCGCCAGACGCACTGCAGCACAGCGACAGGATCCATCTGCCTTCGCTGCACTCACTGCTGGGCCAACGGATCCTGATCGTGGGGGGCGGGCTCACCAGCGCCCATCTGGCTCTGGGCGCGCTGCGTCGAGGTGCGCGGGTGCATCTGCTCTGTCGGCGGATCTTGAAGCACAAGCCCTTCGATGCCGATCCAGGCTGGCTCGGGCCCAAATACCTCAAGGCCTTTCATGCCGAACCCTGCATGCGGCGGCGTCAGCGGCAGGTGCTGGAGGCCCGCGACGGTGGATCCATGACGCCGGAGACAGCCGCCCAGCTCAGGCAGGCCCAACGAGGAGGCGCGCTGCACCTCCACGACCACTGCGAGGTGAGTTCCGCCCGATGGTGCGCCAGTCACTGGACTGTGGTCTGCACCGATGGCCATGGTCTTGAGGTCGATCGGATCTGGCTCGCCACAGGGCACCGCCAAGGCGTCAGTCAGCACCCGCTTTTGCGACACTTGCAGCAGCAACAGCCGAACGAGCTGCTCGACGATTGGCCAGTTCTCGAGGCAGATTTGCGTTGGCCCGGGACACTGGTCCATGTCATGGGAGGTCTTAGTGCCTTGCAGATTGGGCCGGCGGCACGGAATCTCTTTGGCGGGCGTTTAGCGGCTCAGCGCATCTGCCAGGCGGTCATGAAAACCTGATGAATCAAGCACACACTCTGGCGCCAGCTTGTTGACCTCAAACAAGCTTTCAAACCCAAGGACTCAGGAGGAGTAAAGACCTACTCAGTCCTGCTAGGTGTTCAGCAGGTGAGCCAACTTTGCATCCATGGCAAATCAAGACAGGCACTCGCCAATGGAGCGGATGGGTTCTGAATTCCACTCTTCAAAGTAGCATTATCGCAGCGGCATCATTTCCCAAAGTCGGTTGTAATTTAGTCGGTGTCGCTGCCCATCACCAGGCCGCCGAGCACAAACCAGAGGATGTTGAGCAGAAAGGCCATGGCTGCAAATTGCCAGGCTTGGGGCAATCCTGCAGTCATGGCCCACAAGGGCCTCAGCGGCGCAGCGCCGGCTCAGGCTCTGGTGCGCTGGCTGAGCACTGCTGCTCAACTTCAAGGGCCGTGTCGATCTCATCGATGCGGCGCAGCAGTTTCGCCAGCACCGGCATCAGCTCCTCCTCGAGCAAGGTGAGTTCTTCCTCCCCGTAGGGGTGATCGATCCAGCAGCGAGGGATGGGCTGGTGCCGGTGCTTGTAGAGGATCCACTCCAGAGTCCTCTGGCAGGACTCCAGCAGGGAGAAGGGATCCTCCGGCGAATAGGAGAGTGCGGTGGTGACCATGGCAAGCAGCGCCGGTTGGCGCAGCGACGGGACGCACCAGAGCCCGCCCCGCTTGGCAAGGGCTGGCCGCCAGGCCAGCTCGCGCAGCCCTTGCCAGGGGCGGAGACTGGGGCAGCCTGTCGCGACATCGTTTGCGGTGCCGCAAGAGCTTGCAGCTGGCGGGACTTGAGCAGAGCTGCCCACAAGCAAGATCACTTCTAGAGTTCAGGCAGGTGAGGGCGCAGGATGACGTTCAACTTGGAAGTGGAGCAGGAAGAGGACGGACGCTGGTTGGCCGAGGTCGTTGAGCTACCGGGTGCCATGGCTTACGGATCGTCGGCAGCTGAGGCCATGGCCAAAGCAGAAGCCCTTGCTCTCAGGGCTCTGGCAGAACAGTTGGAGCACGGAGAAGCGGCTCCTCGCAACATCAACATTGCTGTTCCGACGGCAGCATGAGTGTCTGGCCAGCGGTCAAAGCCAAATTGGTCTTGGCTGCCCTCCGACGTCTTGGCTGGCAGCAAAGCGACAAAGCGGATCCCATCGAACCTTGAGCCGTGATGGGTGGGCCGATGTGGTGTTCGCCTTCCATGACAGCGATGAGATTGGTCCGCGATTGCTGGCGCGTATCGCCAGGAACACCGGTCTGAAACCGGACGACCTTTGACCAACCAGCGATCAGGACTCAGGGCCACCGCGGTTGCGCTTCAAGGCTGTCGCACTCAGGAGGGCCAGGGTTGTGGCCAGGGCATCTTCAAAGGTGTCTTTCAGCGCGCTGGAGAGATCGGCGCACAGGGGCCTGACCTTCTCGCCTCTGAGGCAGTTGCTGAGGGTGAGAAGGTTGAACAGCAGCTGGGTTGAGAACAACACCGCGAGCGCCCGCAGCAGAAAACGCTCCTTGTTGAACGGTGCAGGGCCGGCCATGGCAACAAGCGCCCTTGGCCCTATTGCCGTGGCGCTGACATACGCCAGCTCCCTTCAGAGAGCGCGCTTGAAAAGGGTTCAGGCGCCGTGCGTGGATGGTGGTTCTTGCGATGCCATGACGCCAGAGCTCGCAGCCTGCGTTCTCGAGGGGCTCTTGCTGCTCCACGAGGAACTCTCGGTCGATCCGGATGCACCTTGGTACGTGGGCACGCCGGATCAGACCCAGGTGCTGCATGACGAGCTCTGGCTGCTGGCTGGCGAGCAGGTGATCAGCAACAGCATTGACCTTGTCGAAGCCTGGTATGGGGCCGGCCGCTCAGCCTTGCTGCCCGTGCAGTGTTGCGGCGAACTGGTGAGCAGCAGGCACCAGCACGCGGCTTGATCGCGCCTTTCGCTGTTCTCAGAACCACTCCGCCACGGCCTCGGCTGCCGTGTTGACCCGGGCCTCGGGGGTGCGGCGCTCGAACTCCAGGCGGATCGAGCGCTGCTGCTCGCCATCGGCGGCAATGGCGCGGATCGGGTAGAGCTGCTGCCCATCGCGGAAGGGCACATGCATCCGGAAGGTGCCATCGGCTGAGAGCGGCACCTGCTCATCACCGATGAACAGGCTGGCGCTGGGTTCGGTGGCGCCGTAGACGATCAGCTCGGCATCCGCCACCAGCCAGAACGAGCGTTGCCGCACCACGCCACTGCCGGATTCGTTGCGGCCGCTGGCCCACAGGCCGGCGCCGGAGGCATTGAGCAGGCCGCTCTGATCGTTGATGAAGTCATGCTCATGCAGCACCTCGGAACCGATGCGGCGGCTGCGGGCGCTACCGGCTATGGCCCGCTGATACAGGCGCTCGTGCTCGACCCCGCCGCTGCTGATCGGCTCTGGGAGTGCCACCGGCAGGGTATCGAGCGAGAAGGGCACAAACACATCGGCCACCACGGCGCTGGGCTCATCGGCCGGCACCCGTGCCACCGCCGAGTGGGCCAGCGACAACCAACCGCCCCCGCTCAGGCGATAGCCGAGCTCCACGCGGTACTCGCGATCGCTGAGTGGCACAGGCAGATACCACTCCTTGCCTTGGGCATCGACGACAAGTTCCTGCAGGGCATGGGGATGGCTGGAGCCCTGGGGCAGACCGGTCACATCGGCCACCCGCAGGCAGAGCTGCCCGGCCCCAGCGGCTGCAGCGCGCTGGCGATCGGCGCTGCTGATCTCCCAGAACACATAGGCCCACTGCGGATCGCGCGGCAGAAACACCACCTGGGTGCTGGTCTCGGGCCTGGCCACGGCAGCCGGCCTGGTGCGATGCCCGTCTCCGCTGGGTTCTGTTGCTGGAGCGGAAGCCCCCGCGATGGATGCAATCAGATCGCTCTTGCTCAGTGCCGCGTAGCTCTTGAGGCCAAGGCGCTGGGCCAGCTCCCGCAGCTGCAGCACAGAGGTCTTGGCCAACTCAGCGACCGACAACGATTCACCAGCCATGCCAAGAACCTTTTCGAATTGTGAAGCCATGTTCACCCTGCGAGGGCGCGATCTGGCCTCATGTGTCAGCAGACCTGGACTCAGCGGGATCGCTGTGGGATCGCTCTGGGCTGTCCAGGCGCGCCGATTGCAGTGCCTGTAAACAGAACTGGAGCCTGCTTGCTGATCTCGTGGTCTACAAAGCCTTGCCGGCGGCTGTGATCTGTCAGTGGACACAAACAGTGGCCGGACGATTGCCGGCGTTGGATGGATTGACTCCTCCCTCAACGCGATGGTCGCCCCATGACTCAGACGACCTCTCGGGAACCCGCTGCGTTCTGCATCGGAGAGCTTGAGGCTCAGTACCCGCTGTATTGCAAAGCGCTGCGGATGCTCGTGCGCGATGGTTCCTCACTCATCAAGGTGAAGCGCACGGTCTGCTGGCAGCGGCTTGAGCTGTTGCACCACAGTCTGCCGAGGCAGTACCGGGATCCCGAACTCCTATATCTGCACCTGCGGCGCGAGTGGCTTGATCAAACAGCCCTCAGTGACAAGGCCGGCAGCGCAGAGCTTGCCAGCCCGCTACGGCAGATCAGAAGACCTGCACCCTGTTGATCAAGCTGAGACAGGGCAACTGAGCAGGGAGCTGCTGATGCTGCGCTGCAGCGTTACAGAGTGCCTGGCCAGCTCTGATGGGCGGCAGGCCGCAGCAGCTGAGAGGTGTCGGATTCCCATTGACGGGTGAGCAGCTGCAGGAGCCTCTGATCCAGATTGCGGCGGATCGCCTTTGGACCTGCGGTGACCTGACCTGCGGCGTTGCTCGATCGAGCATCCATGGCCGATTCCGCCCGTGGGGCGATCACGATGGCTGCCCTCATCGCCTGCTGATACCCCCGGATGGGGAGGAGCTGCGCACTGGCATCACCCTGACCCTGCCGTTGCTGTGGATCTGCTGCATGGTCCCTCTATCAGATCTCAGCAGAATGAGGGGGTGGGCACCTGATCCCAGTTGCTTTGGTCGTGGGCGGCGACAGAGCGATCTTCCTGGGCCAGCCGTTCCATGACCAGGGCCAGATCGTTGGCGGGCTGGCGAGGGGCTCCACACTTCCATCAGGGGGTCATCACCGGCCGTACCGCGGTTCAAGCAGAAGCGCTCAGGCTGGAATCAGGCTTTCAGCGCTGACGGATGGGCCCGTCGCGATCGGAGCGGTAGCGCAATTCGATGGCCGGCAACTGCTCAGCCAACAGCGCCAACACCTGCTCAAAGCAGGCCCGGCTCTGCGGGGCCCCTTTGCCCATGCCCTCGCGGCTGCTGAGCAGGCAGGTGATCTCGCCGTGGCCGCGAAACTCCAGCAGCAGCTGCACGCTGATGCCCTGCGGTGGCAACAGCTGTGCCATCGAGGCGTTGCGCTGGTCCAGCCAGGTCAGCTCAACTCCAAGCGTGTCGGCAAGGCGATTGAGCTGCTGTTGAAAGCTGGCAAGCTCCAGGCCTGGGCAATGCAGGTGGGCTTCATAGCGGGCCATGGCTGGACCCTACAGAAAACCCCTGGCCGTTTGGACCAGGGGTTCGCTGGAGCAGCCGGGCAAGGGAAGCGCTGGCGCTCAATGGGGCACCACTGCTGCTGGTGCTCTGCAGTCAATGTGACTGGCCTGAGCGATCAGCACGCATCGGCGCAACAAACGATCACTGCGCTGATCACTCCTCGTCGGCGCTGCCGGCCGGGATCAGCTTGATCTGCTTGCGGCCCAGCTTGATCTCGAACTCATCGCCGGGATTGAGATCCAGCAAGGCAGTGTAGGCCTTGCCGATCAGCAGATTGCCGTTGAACTGCACCCTTGTGTTGTAGCTCAGCTTGCGGCCACCTTTGCCGCGTCCCTTACCAGCGCCATCGCCAAAGCTCAGGCCCTTGGCTTCCAGCAGCGCCTCATAGAACGCGGTGAAATTCAGGCGCTCACTGCCGTCTTTCTTGCTGCTGACATAGCCGCACTCACGGACCATGTCCGACTTGGAAGTATCGCCCAGTTCTTTGACCTTGGCGAGCAGTTCAGATCCGCTTAGCGGCATGGATCCCCATCCAAAAACACCAGCGCAAGATAACGGCTCGGCCCAATCTGACCAGGGGGCTGGGGTTTGGTCTGTTGCTGGCTTCAGTGCAACGGATTCAAGGCCCGGCAGATGCTGTCATCGACGCTGGTGACGGCACCACTCCAGCCGGGGCAAACAAAAACGTTGTCTCGCCCAGACGCTCGGATTGGCCCTCGAGTGCATGGACCGCACCAGAGACGAAGTCGATGACCCGCTGCGGCTCGAGCTGATCGAGATGCAGCACCACCGTTCGCTGCTCGCGCACAGCCAGAGCGATGGAGCGGGCATCGTCAAAACCCCGGCAGTGGAACACTTCCAGCTCTTGAAAGCCTTGGGCAGAGCCGAGGTCCATGCAGCCAGCATGGCCGGCTTGACCTGGCTGTCCAGTGCCGGTTGAACGTGAACCGCTGCTGATCAAAGGCGTCTTTGCCAACGGCGCGGGTCCTGTCTTCCGTGCACGGCAAGAACAATGATTGCCGTTGACTCAATGCGGAAGTAAACGGCGTAAGGGAATCGCTGCAGGATGATTCGCCGAACGTGGGCATGGACAACGGGATATTTCAGGGGCTGCGCCTGCAGTCGCTCAATGGATTCAGCCAGAGCCTGAGCGAATTGAGCTCCCAATCCAGATTGCCGTCGTTCGTACCAGCCGCGGCACTCAATAGCCTCCTGCCTGGCTTCTGGCAGAAATCTGACCGGCAGGGTCATGCCAGATCGAGGTCTTGGCGCACGACCTCCCAGTCGAGCGCGTTCTCAGGATTCTGTTGATGCCTGGCCCAGCGCTGCTCAAGCTCAGCGCAGAAGGCTGCATCGACAGGCAGAGCCTCGTCCTGCTCAGCAGCATCCAGGCTCTGCCAGAGCGTCATGGCCAGTTCGAGCCGCTCAGGACCAGGCAGGGCCAGCAGCTCCTGGAGTGTGGTGGTGCCCATGCCCAAACCCTGCTGCACTGCCCATTGAGGCTACTCATGGCAGCTCGGCAATAGCAGCTGGCGGTAGGCGGCCTGGCCGCGCAGGTGCTCGATCACCCAGCAGGTGGCATCAGCCTTGGCCGCTAGGGCTGCCTTGTTGCCCTCTTCTGCCAAAGGGGCGGCTTCCAGCTCGGCCAAAGCTGAGGCACGTTGCTCAGGGTCATCGGTTTCCAGCTGCTCAGCCAACTGGCCGATCGCGGAGGTGAGTTCCTGGGCCTCGATGCCCAGCTGCCAGAGCGAGCCGGAGCGCTGCAGCGAGCAGGCAGGGCCTGCCGCTGGAGCTGCCGTGTCAAAGGCAGGCGCATAGATGGGAGTGAGAGCAGCCATGACGGGTGAGGTGAATGGAGGACGTGGGAACAGAACGCAGCGCCGATGGCGCCGAAAGCTTGTGCTGTGAACTCAGCAACGGGAAGCAGAGGGAACGACCCAAAGCCCGGCCGATGGACTGACCTCTGCAACGGAGATCGACGCCGGAGAGCGGGAGGCCATGCGGCGCGCCTGCTGCACAAGCGAGGCCGTGCCGGCGCCACCGGGGAACGCCACCACCAACACCGAGACCTGACGGCCGGGGGATGAGTGAACCAAGGCCCGGCCGTGGAGCTGCCACTGGGCTGGCATCACCAGAGAGGCCCAGCCCAGCTGATGAGCAGCCCGGCCAATGGCGGCATCAGCGCCGCGGGCGCCGCCGTGGAGCAGCAGATGCACCGGCCGGCCGCCAGTGCGGGCCAACAACTCAGCGGCGACCCGCTGATGGGGCCAGGCCAGATCACGGCCGCCACCGGCTGCGATCACCAGAGATCGAGCCGGCACAATCTCCGGCCTAGATGGAATAAGAAAAGCCATGGATTCAGTTGCCATAAGTGACAACTGATCGGGGCATCACAACCCCTCATCGATACGCAGCGGTGATGGCGAGACCAGGGGATGAGGTTGCCGCAGGCGATGGACTTGGGGCCTTTGGCGCAGCCCTTATTCTACCAGTACAAGTGCATTAATATTCCAGCTAATGCCAGCTAAATCAGAGGATCTGGCGGAATCTTTGCCGACAGATGCAGGCCAAAATCCGGCCGGCCGGACATAACCAAAGACCACGGCTTTCACTCGCATCTCAATCATCAGCCGGCCTTCTGGAATATCTGGCACCGCAGCCGCGGGCATGCCCCCATGCCTTCCATCCCTTCACACCCCAGGGCAGGGGCGGAGGGCGGCGGCGGCTGTCTGACCTCAGCCACGGCGCAGCTGTGGCAAGTTCAGGACAGCCGACGACGCCTGGAGCCCTCTCTGCGCTGTCTCGTAAGCCCCAGGGCACATCCAGGAACTCCACCAACAGCACCCCCCCCCCCCCCGGCGGGCGCCATGCTGCTTGCACAGGCCCTAGCGGGTGGCCTGCTCCATCCCGGCCCGGCCCCAGGACAGCTGTTCGGGTGTGACGAGCACCCGAGATCAGCCGCCGGCCATAAAGGCTTCTCTGGTGGCTTCCAAGGCCTGCAGGCGCTTGTGGCAGTTGCAGCTGCGCTCGTAACAGGGGTTGCCAGGCTTGTCGTGGTGCTGGAAATGATTAGGCGCTGGCCCGTGGTGGTGCTTGCTGGCCGTTAGGCGAAGTCAAAAGACTCCAGCAGCGCTCGCAGCAACGAGATCCGTTTCAGATCGCCAATGCGGGGCTGGGGAAGCCATCCACACCGCCGACTTGTCCGCCAGCTCAGACCAGAAAAGCCATCAAGATTTTCCAGGTATGTACCCGACGCGGAATGGGGATACCAAGAACTGGCAACTCGACCACTCCAGCGCACCAAAAGAAACTGGGCCAAACCAGGTTTTGCGCTCATTTTGCGCTCAACCCGGAGGGCCATTCGGTGAAAAGTCAGTCGGGGCGACAGGATTCGAACCTGCGACCTAGTGCTCCCAAAGCACCCGCGCTACCAAGCTGCGCCACGCCCCGTTCTCGGAGCTTAGGGGGCGACGGGATGGAGCAGAAGCGGCAAGGGCTCAACCGCCCAGGGAACGGATCGCATCCCAAAGACCGCCGCCAAGGGCAGGGGGCGCCACGCCTCTATCGAGAAACCACAGGCCACCGGCCAGAGCATTGAGCACGAGCACCAGCAACCAGACACCCCAGCCCTCGGGCAGTTTCACGGCGATTCCAAGGGCATCAGACCGCCATCTTCGCCGAGATGACGGCAGGCATTGACGCCGCAGCCAAATACGACTAGTACGGGTGTATTGCTATCTATCGCCATGCTCGTCGCCTCCCCCTACGCGATCTTCAGAGCCGATCACACCCTGCACGCCCAGGCAGGCCTAGGCGCCAACGCGGCTGTCGTCCAGCGCCGGGTCAGCAAGACCCTGGCACCCATCCAGCCTCCCGCCGCCTGGACAAGCCTGATCCAGGGGGATCTGTTCGACTCGCATCAGCCCCTCTGAAGCCGCGCTGCGCGGAGGAGACAGATCCCCGCTGCCTCGCTAGTGTTGAAACCAACACAGGGAGGATTCGGCTATGGCGATGCACTCCAGCAATGGCGACTCCACGGACATCGGCCGCTCCGTCATGAAGTGGGGGCGAGATGGGGAACTTTCAGCGCTCGACCTGCAATCGATCCTCGAGCGCCTCAGGGCCGTCGACGACCAGGCCGCCAACCTGATGGACTGTCCCCTCGATCTGCCGGGTTGAGCGGCATCCGCCTTTCTGGAATCAGGCGCTGAGGGCGATGGCGTCGATCTCCACCCGGGCGCCCTTCGGCAACGCTGCCACCTCGACGCAGGCCCTGGCCGGCGACACCCCATCGCCAAACATCTCCGCATAAATCGCATTCACCCGTGCGAAATCGCCCAGATCGGCCAGAAACACCGTGGTGCGCAGCACCTGCTGGGGGCTGCTGCCGCCGGCTTCCAGCACGGCCTTGAGGTTGGTGAGCACCTGGCGGGTCTCGGCCTCCACGTCACCACCGCCCACCATGGCCCCGGTGGACGGATCCAGGGCGATCTGGCCGGAGCAATACAGCACACCTGAAGCCTTCACGGCCTGGTTGTAAGGGCCCACGGGTGCCGGGGCTTGGGCGGTGATGACGGCTTCCAGCTGCATCGATCGACTCATGCCAGGTCAGGATGGTGGCCGAGCTTATGGCCATTGCCGGCCCTGCGCCGATCGCCAGTCCCCTCACCGAGCTAATTCCTGCTGAGTTGCCGCTGCGCGAGCACGTGCAGCTCAAAGACATCTGGCACCGCTACGCCAACGCCGCCCCCGACGAGTGGACCCTCCAGGGCATCGATCTGGCCCTTGGCCAGGGGGAGCTGGTGGGCCTGCTGGGCCCGTCGGGCTGTGGCAAGACCACCCTGCTGCGGCTGATCGCCGGCTTTGAGCGGCCCGAGCGCGGCTCGGTTTCGATCGATGGCCGCACCGTCGCCGGACCTGGCCGCTGGCTGCCGCCCGAGCGCCGCGGCGTTGGCATGGTGTTTCAGGACTACGCCCTGTTCCCCCACCTCGATGCCTGGCGCAATGCCTGCTTCGGGCTGCGGCGCGGCCAGGACAGCAGCCGGGCCAGCTGGTTGCTGGAGTTGCTCGGGCTCAAGGGGCTTGAAAGCCGCTATCCCCACGAACTCTCCGGGGGCCAACGCCAGCGCCTGGCCCTGGCCCGCGCCCTCGCTCCTGGGCCATCGGTGGTGCTGCTCGATGAACCCTTCTCCAACCTCGATGTGGAGGTGCGGCTGCGCCTGCGCAGCGAGCTGCCCGCTGTGCTCTCCCGCTGTGGCGCCAGCGGTCTGATCGTCACCCACGACCCGGAAGAGGCGCTGGCGATCTGCGATCGGGTGGCGGTGCTGCGCGATGGGGTGCTGCACCAGTGCGCCAGTCCACGGCAGCTGGTGCAGCAGCCCGCCACGGCCTTCGTGGGACGGTTCGCGCTCCAAGGCAACCTGCTGCCAGCCGAGCGCCAGGGCGATCACCTCCATACAGCCCTCGGCTGCCTGATCGCCAGCCCAGGCGAAGCGAGCCTGGCGACCGGCGCGTCACAGCAAGCCCAGGAGCCGCTGGAGGTGCTGATCAGCCCCGAGGCCATCCAGCTCCGCCCCGACCCCGATGGCCAGGCCTGGGTGCAGGGGCGTGAGTTTCTGGGCCGGGAATGGCTCTATCAAGTGCAGCTCGATCACCTGCGGCTTCGGCTGCGGCTGCCCCTCGACGCCGAATACAACCGCGGGGTGCGCTGCCAGCTGTCCCTACGGCCCGGGGCCCAAGTGGTGCTCTTCCCCACCCGCGTGCCGCTGCAGGTGGTGGCCGCCCCCCAGCCCTGATCCGCCCCTAGGCCGCCCAGTGGTCCTTGCTGCTGCGCAGGGCAGCCAACTGCTCCGCGCTGCCAGCACGCAGAAACAGGTTGGTGGCGCGCTCCAGCCCCACCGTGCTCGGGATGGTGGGCTCCCCCTGAGCCCGGGCTGCCAACACCTCCGCAAGCCGCTGCTGGATCGCCGCCGCGCTGGGATCGCCTGGCGCCACGGTGGCGGCGGCCCAACGCAGGTTGGAGGCGGTGTACTCGTGGGCGCACCACACCCGGGTGGCCTCGGGCAGCTGGCCGAGGCGCTGCAGCGAGGCCTGCATCTGGGCCGGGCTGCCTTCGAACAACCGCCCGCAGCCGGCGGCAAACAGAGTGTCGCCACAGAACAGATGCCCCGAAATGGGCAAGTAGTAGGCGATATGGGCGCGGGTGTGCCCCGGCACGGCCAGCACCTCCACCGTCTCACCCAACAGGTCAAACCGGTCGCCATCCACCAACCCCTGGGTCTGGAGCGGGATGCGCGCCTGGTCGTCGCGGCTGGCCAGCACCGCCGCACCGGGCCAGCGAGCCAGCAGCCCCGGCGTGCCGCCAATGTGATCGCTGTGGTGGTGGGTGTGCAGGATCGCCACCAACTCCAGCCCCTGCTGCTCCAAGGCGGCCAATACCGGCTCAGCCACAGCGGGATCCACCACGGCGGCCTGGCCCTGGCGCTGCACCACAAACACGTAGTTGTCGTGCAGCACCGGGATCAGGCCGACGCGGAGTTGGGGCATCGTTAAAGTCCAGCCTGTGGCGTCCCCCCATGATCACCGCTGCAGCCCAGGCATGATCACCGTCGCCCTGGCCAAAGGCGCCCTGCTGAAGGATTCGGTGGCCCGCTTTGCCGCCACCGGCTTGGATTTCTCGGCCCTGCTCGAGCCTGGCAACCGCCAACTGATGGTGCCCAGTGCCTGCGGTCAGGCCCGGGCCCTTCTTGTGCGCAATGCGGATGTACCTGTGTATGTGGCCTACGGCCAGGCCCAGCTGGGCGTGGTGGGCTACGACGTGATCCGCGAGCACCAGCTGCCGGTAGCCCAGCTGCTGGATCTGGGCTTCGGCGGCTGCCGCATGAGTGTGGCGGTGAAGGCCACCAGCGGCTATCGCCGCGCCGCCGATCTGCCCGCCCATTGCCGCGTCGCCAGCAAGTTCACCGGCTGTGCCCAGGCCTTCTTCGATGCCCTCGATCTGCCGGTGGAGCTGATCCACCTGGCCGGATCGGTGGAGCTCGGCCCGATCACTGGCATGAGTGAGGCGATCGTCGACCTGGTGGCCACCGGCCGCACCCTGGAGGAAAACGGCCTGGTGGCGATCGAAGATCTGTTCCACAGCACCGCCCGGCTGGTCGGCCATCCCCTGGCCCTGCGGCTCGACGACGGCCCACTCCAGGGGATCGTCGATCGTCTCGGACTGGTGGCCGCAGCACCCCAGGGCCGCTGATGGCGCGCCTCAACCGCCAGCGGCTGCTGCGCCTGCTGCCCTACCTGGGCCGGGATCGCCGACGCCTGGGCCTCACCCTGCTGCTGCTGATTCCGGTGACCTTCGCCGCCGCCGTGCAGCCCCTGCTGGTGGGCCAGGCGATCGCCGTGCTGCGGCGCGAGCCCACCCTCGGCTGGCTCACCGGCCTGCCGGTGCCCGAAGCCCTGCGGCTGCTGGTGCTGCTGCTGCTGCTGGCGGTGCTGCTGCGCCTAGGCCTTCAGGGCATCCAAACCTTCAACGTCCAGGCCGTCGGCCAGCGGCTCACCGCCCGGATTCGCAACGACCTGTTCGCCCACGCCATGGCGCTGTCGTTGCGCTTCCACGACCGCACACCCGTGGGCAAGTTGCTCACCCGGCTCACCAGCGATGTCGACGCCCTGGCCGAGGTGTTTGGCAGTGGCGCCGTGGGGGTGCTCGCCGATCTGGTGACCCTGCTGGTGATCGCGGTCACGATGATCTCGATCGAGTGGCGCCTGGGCCTGTTGCTGCTGGTGAGCCAGGTGCCGGTGGTGCTCGGCATCCTCTGGCTGCAGGGGCGCTACCGCAAGGCCAACTACCGCGTGCGCGAGGAGCTCAGCCAGCTCAACGCCGATCTGCAGGAGAACCTCCAGGGCCTCGAGGTGGTGCAGATGTTCCGGCGGGAGGCCACCAACAGCGCCCGCTTTGCCCAGGTCACGGCCGCCTACCGCGAAGCAGTCGGCGGCACGATCCTCTACGACAGCGCCATCTCGGCCTTCATCGAATGGGTGGCCCTCAGCGCCGTGGCGGTGGTGCTTGCCCTCGGCGGCTGGATGGTGCTGGGCAGCGCCATGGGCCTGGGCACGCTCACCACCTTCATCCTCTATTCCCAGCGCCTGTTCGACCCCCTGCGCCAACTGGCCGAGCGCTTCACCCAGATCCAAGGCGGGCTCACCGCTGTGGAACGCATCGGCGAATTGCTCGAGCAGCCGATCGAGATCGCCGAACTTCCCTCGGCGGAGCGCACGGCGGCGGCGATTGCCAGCGGCAACCAGCGGGCCAGTGCCGGCGAGGTGATCTTCGAGAACGTGTCGTTCTCCTACCGCGATGACGACCCGATCCTCACCGACCTTTCGTTCCGCATTGCCCCCGGGGAGCACGTGGCCCTGGTGGGCCCCACCGGCTCCGGCAAAACCACGGTGATCCGCCTGCTCTGCCGGCTTTATGAGCCCCAGCGCGGGCGCATCCTGCTCGATGGCATCGACATCCGGCAGCTGCCCATCCCCACCCTGCGCCAGCGCCTGGGGGTGGTGTTGCAGGACACCTTCCTGTTCAGCGGCAACGTGGCCGACAATCTGCGCCTCGATGCCGAGATCAGTAGCGACGAGCTGCAGCGGATCTGCGGTGAGCTGGGCCTCGAACCCCTGCTGCGGCGCCTGCCCGACGGCCTGGCCACGGCGTTGCGCGAACGGGGCGGCAACCTCTCCTCGGGCGAGCGTCAGCTGCTCTCCGTGGCGAGGGTGGCGATCCGGGATCCATCGGTGCTGGTGATGGATGAGGCCACCGCCTTCATGGATCCCTCCACCGAGGCGACCCTGCAGCGAGATCTGGCGCGGCTGCTCCAGCAGCGCACCGCCATTGTCATCGCCCACCGCCTGGCCACAGTGGAAGCCTCCGACCGCATCCTGGTGCTGCGCAAGGGCCACCTGATCGAGCAGGGAACCCACGCCGAACTACGTCGGGCAGGAGGTCTCTATGCCCAGCTGGCCGACCTGCAGGAGCGGGGGCTGGCGGCCCTCTGACTCAGCAGGCCTGAGCGAGCCAGGCGCGGATCGGGGCGGCGAGCTGCGCAGGCATCTGACGCATCGGCAGGTGCCCGGCCCCGGCCAGCTCCACAACCTGGTGCTGGTCGGCATAGCCGGCCAGGTGGCGCACGTAACTGGGGGCCATCACCTGGTCGCGGCTGCCGGAGATCCAGAGGCTGGGCACCTGCAGCCGGGCGGTGAGCATGGGGATCTGGCGCACGGCGCCGCGGTTGGTGCTGCAGGCCAGCAGACCCTGGGCGGCACGGCGGTCGGCCAGCAGCGGGCTGCGCAGGGGATCAGTGCCCGGCAGCTCAGCCAGCCAGCCCGGCCGCCAGCGCAGGAATAGGGCCCCACCGCGCCGCACCTGGGCGAAAGCCCGCGGTTGGTAGACACCGCCACCGGCCGCGATCTGCACCAGGCCGACCAACTGATCACCCAGATGGGGCGCGGCGTGCAGGGCGACGCTGCCGCCGAGGGAATGGCCCACTAACACGATGAGCCGCTCTCCCGCCTGCTCCCGGGCCGCCTGGGCCAGCCAGCGGCCATAGCTGGCCAGGTTGGCGTGCAGGCCCCGCGGCCGCGCCCGCTGGCCGAAGCCCGGCAGATCGGGCGCCCAAAGCTCCCAGTCGGGGGCTAGGGCGGCGGCCAGGGGGGTCCACAGGCGCCCCGCCAGCAGCCAGCCATGCAGGGCCACCAGCAACGGACGTGAGACGTCGTGCTCCAGACAATTGACAATCGGGGGCACCAGGCTGGCCTGTCGAGCGCCACCCTGGCCGGCCATCGGGCAGGATCGTGCCATTGCGTTGCACCCGCCCGTCGTGGCCTCGGCCGAGCTCCTCACCAGCCTCTACGGGGAGCAGCACAGGCTCTGCCCCACGCCCAATCCCCAGCTCAGCCTGGTGCTCAGCTGCGATCGCGAGATCGACCTGATCGAGCTGGAGCAGCTCTGTGACGCGGTGGGCTGGAGCCGCCGCCCCCTGCGGCGGGTGCGCAAGGCGCTGCAACACAGCCTGCTGCGGGTGGGCCTATGGCGCCACGACCCACGCCTTCCCAAGCTGGTGGGCTTCGCCCGCTGCACCGGCGATGGCGTGGTGGAAGCCACCGTCTGGGATGTGGCGGTGCACCCCCTCTACCAGGGGGCCGGGCTGGGCAAGCAGCTAATGGTCTACGTGCTCGACCAGCTGCGGCAGATGGAGGTGGATCGGGTCAGCCTGTTCGCCGACCCCGACGTGGTGGACTTCTACGCCGCCCAGGGCTGGGAGCTCGAACCGCTACAGCGGCGCTGCGCCTTCTGGTACGCCCCCTAACCCCGCCGCCGCTCCCGCACTGCGCTGCCGTAGTAGCGCTGAGCCAGGAGCTCGGCTGGCAAGCCCCGCCGCCAAGCGCGCCGCAGGCGGGCATTCGCCAGGGCCGTCTGCCAGATGCCCAGGGTCCGCCAGCGGCGGCCATCCACGCGCAGTCGGGCCTCGAGGGGCCGCAGGTGTGTGTGACGCTGCAGGCGCTGCACCAGATCCAGATCTTCCATCAGCGGGATCGGAGCCAGCCCACCGGCCCGGTTCAGCAGCAGGCGCGGCAGCAGCAAGCCCTGGTCGCCGTAGGGCAGCTGGCGCCACCGGCTACGCAGGGCCACCGCCCCTTCCACCAGACGCAGAGCGGGATGACCGCCGTCGATCACCAGGTCGAAATACCAGGCGGCCTCCGGCAGGGCAAGGGCCGCAACCACAGCAGCGCGCCAGCCGGTTCCGAGGCGGGCATCGGCATGCAGCAGCATCAGCCAGGTGCTGCTGCTGCTGCATGCGATCCCCCGGGCCAGCTGCAAGCCACGGCCGGGGGTGTTGGCCAGCACCCGCGCCCCGGCCAGGGCTGCCACCCGGACGGTGGCGTCGGTACTGGCGCCATCCACCACCAGTACCTCCGCCACCAGCTCCGGCGCGACGGCTAGATCGGCCAGCAGCAGTGGCAACCGGGGTGCCTCGTTACGGGCCGCGATCACGACAGAGATCGGTGGAGCCACTGGCACCGATGGAGGGCTCATCGCCAGAGCCGCAGATCACCGACCCGGTCGAGGTCGCCCCGGCAAGACAACATCACCGGTTCGAGGCCCCGCTGTGCCATGGCCGCCAAGGTCTGCTCCAGAACGAGAGCCGTGCCCCAGGCGATGCCGCCCATCAACCAGGGATCAGGCTGGCGCAGGCCAACGAGCCAATAGCCACCATCGCGGGCCGGCCCAAGCACGGCAAGCCGGCTGTTCAGGGCCCCAAAAGCCGCCGCCAGATCGCTGGCCTCGAGCTGGGGCAGGTCGCTGCCGATCATCACCATCCGCTCGGCCCCCTCGCGCGCCGCACGCACGAACTGACGCTGCATCCTCAAGCCCAGGCTGCCCGGGCCCTGGAGAAGGCAGCGGTCGGCCCCCAAAGTGGCTCCCCAGCGGCGGGCTGCTCGCGGGGCCACCCCATCGACGGCCAGCACTAATTCCACACCCTGAGGGCTGCTTAGGCCGCGGGCAACCGCCAGGGTGTGGCTGGTGAGCCGAGCCTGGATCCGGGCCGCCGCCGCCGCGCCGAGAGAGCCCGCCAAACGGCGCTTGCAACGCCCCGGGGCTGGCCAACGGGCCATCACGATCAATTGGCTGCCAGATGGTTGCCCCATCCCCGCCCTCATCCCTGGCGCGGCAGCTCCGCGGGCTTGAGCTGCAGAGTCAGCCGCGCATTGCCACGGCGCAGCGACACGGGCAAAGGCTGGCCCACCCGGCCCTGATCCACCGCCAGCTGCACCTCGGAGGGGTTCTTCACCGCTTTGCCGCCGACCTGATCGATCAGGTCGCAGGGCTTGAGGCCGCCGTTGGCGGCCGGGCTGCCGGGCATCACCTCCACCACCACAACGCCATTCACCTCCGGGAGGCGGCACTCATCGGTGCTGGCGTTGATCTCCCGTGCGAGCTGGGGCGTGAGGGCCTGCAGGCGCACGCCGATATAGGGATGGCTGGCGGCCCCCTTCTCCAGGATCTGCGCCGCAATCTGGCGGGCCACATTGATCGGAATCGCGAAGCTCAGGCCCGCCCCAGGTGCCTGGCGAATCGCCGTGTTGATGCCGATCACCTGACCGCGGTCGTTGATCAGGGGCCCGCCGCTGTTGCCGGGGTTCACGGCTGCGTCGGTCTGGATGTAGGGCACCCGCTGGCCTTCACCCACCGCATTGGTGCGCTGGATGGCACTGATGATCCCGGCGGTCACCGTGTTGTCGAGGCCGAGGGGGTTGCCGATGGCGATGGCCCACTCGCCAGGACGCACCTTGGCGGAATCGCCCAGGGGAGCCACCGGCAACTTCGAGGCCACCACCTTCACCACGGCCACATCGGTGAGCGGATCACTGCCCAGCACCTTGCCGTTGAAGCTGCGGCCATCGGGCAGGGTCACCGTCACCTCGCTGGCCCCCTCCACCACGTGGGCATTGGTGAGCAGCACCCCATCGGAGCGGGTGATGAAGCCCGAACCCTGACCCTGCTGCTGCTGGATGGTGGGCCCGCGGCCGAACAGCCCGCCCAGGGGATTCACCAGGCGCTTGACGGTGTCAATCCGCACCACCGCCGGCCCCACCTTGGCCACCGCATCAACGATCAAGGTGTTGCCCTGCTGCAGCGGCGGCGTAGGAGCCGCATCACTGATCGGCGTCTGGGCACCGGGACGGCCCGGCAGACCAGGCAGACCCTGGCTGCAACCCACCAGCAGCAGCGCGACGGGAGCAATCAGCGCAGCTCGGCACGGGGGGAAAAGGCGCGGCATGGGGGGCGTGCGGCCAGGTCGGAATCCGTTTCATTAAAGACGGCTCGGGCGCAACGCCACGCGTAGATTCGGCACCCACGAGAAGGCATGGTCGGTGCAGCAGGGAGACGAGCTGTGGCACCAGGTTCAGCAGGCGCTCCAGGCCAACCTCAGCAAACCCACCTTCGAGACCTGGATCCGCCCGGCCCGCTGCGAGAGCTTCAGTGCCAACCAGCTCCAGCTGGAAGCGCCCAACAGCTTTGCCTGCGGCTGGCTGCGCAAGAACTATCTCGGCACGATCGAGGCCGTCGCCAGCGAGATCGCCGGCCGGCCGGTGCAGGTGCTGGTCAGCGCCGCCAGCGGCGATGACGTCATCGCCCCCCCTGGCAATGGGACCCATGGGTCCGCCACCCCCGTGATCCCCGCCGGGCCATCTGCCACGCCCCGCGCCACCGGCGAAACGCCCCGCAAGCTGGCCCCAGGCCTCAACCCCCGCTACGTCTTCAACCGCTTCGTGGTGGGACCCAACAGCCGCATGGCCCACGCCGCCGCCCTGGCGGTGGCCGAGGCCCCCGGCCGGGAGTTCAACCCACTGTTTCTCTGCGGTGGGGTGGGGCTGGGCAAGACCCACCTGATGCAGGCGATCGGCCACTACCGCCTGGAGATCAACCCCGAGGCGCGGGTGTTCTACGTGAGCACCGAAACCTTCACCAACGATCTGATCCAGGCGATCCGCAAGGACGGCATGCAGGCCTTCCGCGACCGCTACCGGGCCGCTGATCTGATCCTGGTCGACGACATCCAGTTCATCGAGGGCAAGGAATACACCCAGGAGGAGTTCTTCCACACCTTCAACGCCCTGCACGAGGCGGGCCGTCAGATCGTGATCGCCTCCGACCGGCCCCCGTCCCAGATCCCCCGGCTGCAGGAACGGCTGATCTCACGGTTCTCGATGGGCCTGATCGCCGACATCCAGGCCCCGGATCTGGAAACCCGCATGGCGATCCTGCACAAAAAGGCCGAGCAGGAGCAGATGGTGCTGCCCCGCGACCTGATCCAGTTCATCGCCGGCCGCTTCACCTCCAACATCCGCGAGCTCGAAGGCGCCCTCACCCGCGCCGTGGCCTTCGCCTCGATCACCGGTCTGCCAATGACGGTGGAATCGGTGGCGCCGATGCTCGATCCTGCCGGCGGCGATGTGGAAGTGAAACCGAGCCAGGTGATGGAGAAGGTGGCCGAGGTGTTTGGCGTGGGCGTCGAGGAAATGCGCAGTGCCAGCCGCAAGCGGGCCGTGAGCCAGGCCCGTCAGGTGGGGATGTACCTGATGCGCCAGAGCACCAACCTCAGCTTGCCGCGCATCGGCGAGGCCTTCGGCGGCAAGGATCACTCCACGGTGATGTACGCCGTCGAGCAGATCGACCGCAAACTCAACAGCGATCCAGCCCTCTCCCGCCAGGTGCAGCAGGTGCGCGACCTGCTGCAGATTGATTCCCGCAAGCGGCGTTAGTCAGGCCTTAGGTGAGCGGCCGGGCAGGATCGAGCCCTTCCACTTCACCGGCAAACACTCGGCTGGCGGTGATGTCATCGGCCTCGATCGTCATCAGATCGAGCTTGGTGAGCGGAGTGCCCATGCGCGTGAACAGCCGATTGGCCTGGCGCATCCGGGCCCGGTCGATGGCGTTGCGGATCGAGCGCGCATTGGCAAAAAACGGCAACTGCATGCGCCGCTGGATGTAGTCGGCAAAGGCGGCTGCCGCCTCCTCACTGAACCGATAGTTTTCAGCGGCCAGAATCAACTGGGCGATGGTCAACAGTTCAGCGGCGCTGTAGTCGGGGAAATCAATGTGATTGGCCACCCGCGAGGAGAGGCCGGGATTGGACTGATAGAACACATCCATCCGCTCCTTATAGCCAGCAAAGATCACGACCAGATCGTCGCGGTTGCTCTCCATCACTTGCAGCAGGATTTCAATCGCCTCGGCGCCGTAGTCACGCTCATTTTCAGGGCGATAGAGGTAGTAAGCCTCATCGATGAACAGCACCCCACCCATCGCTTTTTTGAGCATCTCCCGGGTCTTGGGAGCGGTGTGGCCGATGTACTGACCCACCAGGTCGTCGCGGGTGGCGGTCACCACGTGGCCTTTGCGCACGTAGCCCAGCCCATGCAGGATCTTGCTCATCCGCGCAGCCACGGTGGTTTTGCCCGTACCCGGCCGCCCCGTGAACGACATGTGCAGGCTGGGCGGGGTGGTCTCCAGACCCACCTGGTGGCGGGCCCGATCCACCACCAGCAGGGCCGCGATCTCGCGGATGCGGGCCTTGACGGGCCGCAGACCGATCAATTCCCGATCGAGCTGATCGAGCATTTCCTGAATTCCGGCACTCTCATAGGCCAACTGCAGATCGATGGCGGTGTCATCCGAGACTGCCGGAGCGGCAATCGGGCAGTCGGGATCAGATCCCATGGGGGTTTCAGGCGATCAGGGCATCGATGGCGGCGCTGAAGGACCACTCGGGCGCTCCGATCAGGCTGCCTTCGGCCTCCGCCCGCAGCGTGAGATTGACGTAGGTGCGCCCGAAGCTGATATCCGGGAAGCGTTGCTGGGCATCGCAGAGGGCATTGAGCCGCTCCAGAAAATCGCGCGTGATGGCGTAATCCTCGAATTCCAGGCGCCGCTCCAGCCGCTCAGGCTGGTCGGGCTTGGGACGTGCAATCCAGGCTTGATCCATACCTTCGACGCTACGCCTCCAAGCAATCCGTGCGGGCGATGCCCAGGCGCTGGGCCCAGGCGCCTGCATAGGCCTGATTGGCCGCCCGGGCCTCAGGATCGCTGCTGTCGAGCGGATGCGGCATGGTGCCATTGATGGCCGCGTTGGTGACGCAGAACATCGATTTCTGAAAGCTCATGCAGATCTTCACGCGCACGTCGCCTTCGCCGCGGGTGCGCTGCCGATACCACTGGTGCAGGCGCTCCGGCAGGTGGCGGTACATATCCTGCATCAGCAGGCTGGGCGGAATGCCGGAGCCCATGCTGGGCAGCGGATCGGCGTAGAGCGCTCCATAGGTGAACTGAGCCTGGTCGGGCGAGATCTGCTGAGCCTGGGCGTTGAAGCTCACCGTGCCCAGGAAGGGCATGCCTCGTAGAAACACCGCTTCCACATAGGGCACCGCCACATCCACCAGGAAGGTGAGCTGTGCTTCCGGCGGCAGCACCCAGTAGCTCTGGCCGCCAACCTCCACGGCATATTGGATCGGGTTGGCGGCTGCGGCCACCAGGCCGTTCTTGATGAACTCCACCACATCGGCAATGGTGCACACACGTCCGTCGGCTTCAGCTGCGGCCAGATCCAGGAACAGATCGCTCATGACCCGCCAGAACTGCCCCAGGGCATGGGTGGTGGCGGCCGAGCGGATCAGTTCGGGCAGGAAGCCGGGGAACAGCGGGTTGAGGACGGCCAGCAGCGGATCACGCCGGCTCTTGGCCGCAATGATGCAGCGGCAATTGGCTGCAAAAACCTCGGAATCAAAGTAGGCATCCATGCCACCGGTGGCATGCCAGAACATTGCCTTCTGGCAATACTCCGCATATTCAAAGTTGATGCGGTCGTGGTTGAGATGGCGCCAGATCTTGGCAGGGTTCAGATCCCCATCAAGGTATTTGAAGATCGGAAATGGATTGAGAAATTGATGCTCGGCCTGGTAGATCAGGTTGATGCTGTAGGCATCCAGCACCTCGCCATAGCTCTTGAGCACATCCACCACCTCCACCAGGTGGTCGGCGCTTTCACCCAGAAGGGTTTCACCGGACAGCAGGCGGCGCTGCACCTCCTCTCGGTCGATCGAGAGGTTGGCATGCACCAGCTCGGCGGGAACGATCGGCATCTCAGCCCAGCCCTCCCGGTATCGCGGTGATGCTGGCCAGAGCGGTGGTGGCCACCTCGCTCAGCCGGCCGAGGCTGCTGGGCACCAGGCCCAGCACCACCACCGCGGCCGCCAGGGCCACGGCGGGGACGGTTTCCCGCGGCGCCACCGGCGCTAGCTGCACATCCAGGCGAGCATCAGCCACCGCATCCGTACTGGGGGGGGTGATCGCCAAGCGACCGAAGAAGGCGCGGTTCACCAGCAGCAGGAAATAGACCGCCGTCAGACCGGAGCCCACCATCGACAGCAAGGTGGCCAGGGGGTATTCAGCGATGCTGCCGCGGAACACCAGAAACTCCGAAATGAAGCCGGCCATGCCGGGCAGACCGGCACTGGCCATCACCGCCACGATCATCAGCGAGCCGGTGAACGGCAGACCCCTCTCCGGATTGAGCAGGCCGCGCAACACCGCCAGATCGCGGGTGCCCGTCTTGCGATACACGATCCCCACCAGCAGGAACAGCAGAGCCGAGATCAGACCGTGGCTCACCATCTGGAACACCGCGCCCAGCAGGCTCACGGGCGTGTCAGCTGCAGCTGCCAGCAGCACATAACCCATATGGCCCACGGAGCTGTAGGCCACCATCCGTTTCATGTCGGTCTGGGCGATGGCGGCGAGCGAGCCATACAGCACCGAAATCGCCGCCCAGATCGCCAGCACCGGCGCCAGCTTCGCCCAGGCCTCAGGGAACAGCTGCAGGCCGAAGCGCAACATGCCGTAGGTGCCCAGCTTGAGCAACACGCCCGCCAGCAGCACCGACACCGGCGTGGAGGCCTGGGTGTGGGTATCGGGCAACCAGTTGTGCAGCGGAACCAAGGGAATCTTGATGCCGAACCCGATCAGCAAGGCCCCCAGCAGCCACAGCTGGCCGCCCATGGCCAGGCGGTCGCTGAGCACCGGCGTGAGGCTGAAATCCACACTGCCGGTGAGAAGGGCCAGCCCCAGGAAGGCCCCCAGGATCAACATGCCTGAGGCAGCGGTGAAGATCAGAAATTTGGTGGCCGCATAGGCGCGGTTCGCCCCACCCCACACCGACACCAGCAACCAGAGCGGAATCAGCTCCAGCTCATAGAAGAGGAAGAACAGCAGCAGGTTTTCCGACAGAAAGGCCCCGTTCACCGCGCCGCTGATCAGCAGCAACATGGCGAAGTAGATGCGTGGTCGCTTCTCGATGTCGCGGGTGATCACCGCTGACACCAGGGTGAGGGCGCCGTTGATCAGCACCAACGGCAGCGACAGCCCATCCACGCCCAGGGCATAGTCGAGGCCGATCCCCGGCAGCCAGGCGTGCCGCTCCTGCAGCTGCATGCCGGCCTGGGCCGTATCAAAGGCCAGGGCCACCGCCACACTCATCCCCAGTTGCAGCACCAGGATGGCGATGGTGATCAGCCGGAGCCGCGAGGGGCTGGGGCTGCCTGGCCAGAGCAACAAAGCCAGGGTCCCGGCGAAGGGAATCAACAAAAGGCTGGTGAGCAGCATGATCAGCCCACTCCTGGCCACAGCTGGAGCGAACACAGCAGCAGCACGATCGCCACGATCACCGTGAGCACGTAGCTCTGCAGTTGACCACTGATGCTGAGCTTGAGCCCTTCCGCCGTGGTCAACGACAACCGGCCGACCCCATCCGCCAACCCCTTGATCACGGTGATGTCAAACCAGCGGGTGAGGCGGGCCAGGGAAGCCACCAGCAAGACAACGGTGCGCTGGTAGATCTCAGGGGTATAGAAGTCGTAGGCGAGCAGGTCCTGCAGCACGCGCAGGCTGGACTTGGTGGAGCGCGACCAGAGCTCATCAAGGTGCACCACAGAGCCGATCAGCAGGCCCACCAGGCCGCTGCCAGCCACCGCTAGACCCACCGGCAGCGGGAAAGCGGCAATGCCGGGCACCGTATCGATGCGCTGCATGATCCAGGGCAGCAGCACCACCAGCACCGAAAGGCTCACCATGGGCAGGGCCATCAACCAGTTGGCCTCAGGTGCCCGTTTGGTTTTGGGCAGCACAGGGCCAAGAAACACCGAGCGGAACACCCGGGTGACATTGGCGGTCGCCAGCAGATTGGTGAGCAGGAAAACCAGGGCAAACAGCGGCTCTTCGGAGCGCAGGTTTTCCACCATCAGCCCAATGCACCAGAAGCTGCCTAGGGGCACCAGCCCCAACAGGCCGGCACTGCCCAGCAGGAAGGCCATGGTGGTGGCGGGCATGCGGGTGCCCAATCCTCCCAGCTCGGTCAGGTCCTGGCAGTTGCTGGTGGCGATGATGCTGCCCACGCCCATGAACTGCAGGGCCCTGGCCAGACCGTGGGCAAACAGCAGCAGCAGGGCGATGCCGGGGAGTTGCAGGGCGATGGCGATGAACACCAGACCCAGAGAAGAGGTGGTGGAGTAGCTGAACGCACGCTTGATGTCCACCTGGGCCAGCGCCACCAGGGCACCGCCCACGGCACTGATCGTGCCAACCGCCAGCAACACATCCGTGGCCAGGGGGGAGAGGGCCACGATCGGCATCAGCTTCATCAGCACGATGGCACCACAGGTCACCACCACTGAGTTGCGCAGAATCGAGGCGGGGTTCGGACCCTCCATCGCCTCATCCAGCCAGAGGTGCATGGGGAACTGGGCGCACTTTCCCATCGGGCCTGCGATCAACCCCAGACCCAGCAGGGTGCCGGCCAGGGGTGTGATCAGGTGCTGCTCTCGGGCGTTGCCGGCCCAGGCATAGAGATCGTTGAATTCCATCGAGCCCGCCCAGGCCGACAGGGCCACCACCCCCATCAGCAGCAGCACATCACCCACCCGTTTGGTGAGGAAGGCATCGCGGGCAGCGGTGACCACCAGGGGCTGGGCATACCAGAACCCCACCAGCAGATAGGTGGAGAGGGTGAGCATCTCCAGCAGGAAATAGCTCATGAACAGGTTGCTGCTTAGCACCACCCCGCTCATCGCCCCTTCGAAGAAGCCAACCAGGGCATAGAAGCGGGCGAGAGACCACTCCTTGTCCATGTAGCCCAGGGCGAACACCTGGCAGACCAGGCTCATGGTGGTCACCAGCTCCAACGCCGCCAGGTTGGTGAGGGAGAGATCGAAACCGATGCGGAGGTTGAGATCGGCCGCCTGGAACCAGGGAAACTCGAGGTGCTGGGGACCGAGGGTCCAAACCTGGTGCAGGATCACCGAGCTGTGCCCCACGGCCAGCAGGGTGACCAGAAGATTGAGGTAGGCCGCCGGCCTCGGACCGTTGCGCTTGAACCATCCCGCCGCCCAGGGAATAGACAAGACCATGCCGCTGAACCCATACAGGGGGAGCATCCAGGCCAGCTGGATCGGGAGTGGCAGGGGAGGAGCGAACAAGGGGGGAGGGTGTCGATCGGCAGTGTTCGAAATGAACAGATCAGCCGGCAGCGGACTCTAGGCAACAGCCGCGGAATCCTGGAGCTAGAAGGTGGCCCGCTCCATCGACGGATCATGGCTGGGGCCAAAGCTGCGCAACCAGTCGCCCAGTTCGTCTCCGTGATGTTGTTCGTCTGTCCAGAGGTCCTGGAAGAAGGCCTGGCTGTCGCCGTCACCCACCAGCACGCAGAAACGAACCGCTTCGGCGTAGAGATTGATCAGGTCGGCCTCGAGGCTGAGGTTGAGCCGGAGCAGCCCCACAAGATCGGGGGCATGGCCGACGGGACGAAGCTGGGAGGCGGCCGGTGCCACCCCCAGGGCCAGCATGCACTGAACAATTCGCTCAGCGTGTTGCATCTCCTCCACGGTTTCGCGGCGGAAACGGGTGGCGGCTTCCTCCAGCCCCCAGAGCTCCGCAAGGGAGGCATGGGTCATGTACTGCTGGACAGCAGAAAACTCAAGACTCAGTGCGCGACCGAGGTATCCCAGGACGCGCGGATGAACGGCGCCCATGGGAATCAGAGACGACGGGTGGCAGCAGTGGCGATCAGGGCAGGCTCCACTTCGCTGTGGGGACGGGCAATGATGTGGGCCGCAACCAGGCCGTCACCCACGCGCTCGCAGGCATCGGCACCAGCCCGCACGGCGGCGTTCACAGCGCCGGTTTCACCGCGCACCATGACGGTGACGTAACCGCCACCAACAAATTCCCGGGAGATCAGGGTCACTTCAGCGGCCTTGGTCATGGCGTCGGCGGCTTCGATCGCGGGCACCAGGCCACGGGTTTCGATCATGCCGAGGGCGATGCCCTGAATGGAAGGAGCCATGGCGTTGCTGCGCGAAGGAGTGGTGGGGGGTTTGGTGCCGGCACCGCGGCCGCCGCTCCCGGAACGGGAGCTAGCGGAGGTGGCACTGGAGCGGCGGGTGGTGCTGGAGGCACGGGGCGTCGCCTTGGCGGCCGGCTTGGCCACGGCTTTCGCCGCGACGGGCTTGGCCGCCGCCGCCGGCAGCGCCTTGGTGGCAACTGCTGGTACGGCTGAGCCTGCCACCACTGCCGTCGCCGGCGTGGCGCTGACTGCCGCTGCCGCCGGGGGGGCGGGTTTGGCAGCGGACGCCGCGCTGGGGGTGGGTCGGGGAGTTGGGGTGGCCATGGCTCAGGGGGGTGGGGGCTGGTGAGAAGACAGAACGGGTGGATCGCGAACGATCCGAGCCGCCCTAACCGTCGGGCTCCCAGAAGTCGATGATTCCGCCGATCGTCAGATCGGTCTGCACCTCAGGGTTGCCGCAGGCGAAACGGGCTGCTGAACCGCTGGCGGTGAACACCCAATTGCCTGGGGAGGCACCCACCGGATCAACGGCCACGCTGAGCTTGCCCTTGGCCGTGCGCAACACGCGCAGGTTGGAGTGGTCGAGGCCAGGCACGCGCTGGGTGCACACCAAAGAGCCCGTGACCTGCATGATCTCCATTACTTGGGTCCTCCCGCTGGGGCTGGGGCTTTGCCGGCATCGGGGTCCCAGTGGTCAATGATGCCAACGATGGTCAGGTCGCTCGGATACGACTTGCTGCCGGCCGCCTCACGAGCGGCGGAGCTGCCCACGCAGATCACCCAGTCGCCCGGCACGCAGCCGACAGCATCGACAGCCACCTTCTGGGTGCTGCCGTCAAGCACCACCTGCAGGTGCTTGTGCTCGAAATCGGGAATGCGGTTGGTGGAGACCAGGGGCTTGACCACCTTGCAGATCAACATGTCAGTGCCCTCCTCCGCTCGCGAATGTGATGGTGGAACCTACTGCCTCGGCAGGGATGTGGCGGTCCTGATCCCGGACGGTGAGCAGGGCGTGCAGCAGGCCCTGATTGAAGAGGTCCGGATAGCGGTTTTCCATGGCGGACTGCACCCGCTGACAGTTGCGGATGGCTCGTTCACGGGCGCCCGGCACCTGACTGTTGTAGTCAAAGCGGACCACCACAGGCACCGGCAGTCCGCGGGAGACATTCAGTCCCTTGAAGATCTTCACGCCAACATCGAGGTCGGGCGCACCCTCCTCGACGGTGTCCATATAGGCGAAATAGGTGAGATTGCGCAGGTGAATCTCCTTGAAGCCGATCCCCACGCCGATGAAGCGTTCGGCATGGCCGGCATCGCCGTAGCTCCCACCGTGAACCTGACGCACATAGTCAATCTGGGACAGGTTGTGCTCGAACAGGCGGGCGATCAGGCGCACCATGCCGGGATCGGGGCTGCTGGCGGCAGCCTGCTCGACCAGGGACAGGATGCGAGTACGGCCCTCGTCGGGATTGAGATGACGGGTCGCGTCATACACCGCCTGGGCATCCAGCCAGCGCTCCAGGTTGGTGCTGCCATCCATGCCCGGCACATGCACGCGGATGGCGTCGGTGTCGGTGTCGATGCCCATCAGCAGCAGATCAACGGAGGCTCCGCAGCAGAAGCTGTTCTCCACGGCCTGCTGAAAATCGCGCAACCTGGAAAAGCCACAGGAGGCCGCCAGGGCATCATCGCTGCCGTGTGCTGCACAGCCTTCGTGCTGGGGATCCCTGGAGCTGAAGTGGTAGAGCACCACCTTCAGGTAGCGGGTGTCGTCGTGGGCGGGGTTGGGTCGACCTTCGCGGTAGCGGCGGTGCTCCGTCTTGACCCAGCGATTCACCGTGTTCTCGACATCGAACAGGGCGCCGGCATGGGAACGGCGACGCACCGAACTGAAGGGAACCCGCAGGGCATAGGCCACCGCATGGGCGAGGCGGCCATCGGCGCAGGGGGTGATGTCGAGCAGGTGAAAGCCGCAGGACAGCAGGAAGGCGTTGAAGGCTTCACCGGCGGGGCTGCCGGGCTGGCCCTGCAAGGGATCGTGCTGGAAGAAGGAATCGCTGGTCTGTTCGTAGGTCTCGAAGACACACCAGGCGAACAGAGTGCGCATGTCGAGCTGGCTCACCCAGGCCTTCTCGAGAATCGGCAACGGCAGTTCAAAGCCAAGTTCAGTTCGGGCCAGCCGCTGAGCCTGGTCGATGAAATCGGCCTCATGCTGGAGCGCTGAGAGCCGCTTGAGCACGGGCACGATCCGGTCGAAGGAACCCTTGACCTGCTGGTCGTAGGCCTGCAAACCAGCGTTGCCCTGGCGATCGGTGAGGGGATGGAGGGCCACCCCAGCAGAGCCGCCCGCCTGTCGGCCACCCAAGGACAGGGAGGACTCGCCCGTGGTGGCCCCGGCAGGACGACGACGGGGAGCCGTCGGAGCCTGGGGGCGATAAGGAGTGGGCGAGCGACGGGGGGGCATCAGGGATTCAGCCGCGGGCTCCGCCGGAGACGGTGATCAGGGAACCGGCCGTGGTGTTGCCACTGGAGCCAGTGACACGGCTGACAGGTTCAGGGCGCTCCTCATTGCGCTTGGCCTGAAAAGCAGGCATGGCGGCCATCGCACCAGGACGGGTGGGATTACGGCGGCGAGCGGAAACGCCCTCCGTACCGGTCACCCGCTCACCACGGTCCCAGTCGTCGCCGGTGATCTTCAGACCGGCCGAGATGCCTTCACCGGTGACCCGGGACGTGGGACGTGCATCCTCGTCGACGCTCACGGGAGCATCGATCGGGCTGGGCTGAATTGGGGAGCGCTGAATCGAAGCACGCTGGATCGGACCGCGGGAGAGCTGGGTACCGCGGCGGTCGAAGCGGAACTGCTCGGTGCCGGTGACTTTGTCACCGGCCATGTCAAAAGGGCCGGTAATCCTGCTGCCCTGCTCGTAGCTGTTACCTGTGACGGAGCCGCTGCGTTCTCGTCCCACCTGGGCCGCCCGGGCCGGCGACTGGATGCTGAACTGCTGCCAGGGCTGGCTGCCAGCCAGTGCCTGGGGGAAATCAAGCTCCTGGCCTGAGGCGGCACCACAGGCCTCCACCAGCTGATCGTTGCCGATGTAAGGCGTGCCGGTCACCGCCTCGCAGGCGCCGCGCTCAGCGCCCGTCATCACACCACCGATGCCGGGCTGAATGCCGCTCATGCGGTTGGAACCACGCACCGGGGTGCGTTGGCGAATGTCCGAGACGGCCTTGCCATTGCAGAAGTCGCCGGCCTGCTCAAGACCGGCATAGGGAGTACCGGTAACGGCCTTGCAGGTACCCGGCTCATCCCCGGTCACGTTGGTGGACCGGCCGGTGCGAGTGCCACTCACCACCTGGGCTTTGTTGGTGACGCTGAAGCCCACCTTGGGAGCCTCAGGTGCGGGCTTGACGCCACAGAAATCTGAGTACTGCTGGCTGCCGACGTATTCATCGCCGGTCACCAAGCGGCAGCTGCCGGGTTCGTCCCCGGTGACGTGCTCACTACGGCCCACATGGGTGCCGGTGATGCCGGTGCCCCGCAGGGTGTGGAGACTGGCCACCTTGGTCGGGGCACGGCCGATCACCTGGCTCTGGTCAGCGACGTATTGCGTACCTGTGAGCTGCTTACCGGAACCGGGCTCATCGCCGGTCACCTTGCTGGAGCGACCCACCATCACGCCGGAGACGGGCTGACCACCGGTCGTCTGGCTGCGGCCCACCTTGCGGGGGCTGGGGGTCGTGCCACCGCAATAGGCGGCGGACTGATTCGCCGACACGTATTCAGTGCCCGTGACGTTCTTGCAGGTGCCGGGTTCATCGCCGGTCACCTTCTCGGAGCGACCGACCTCATTGCCGGTGACACGGTTGCCGTGGCTGGTTGCCGTGACGCGCACCTTGGCGGGCTGGGAGTTCAGGGGGCCGCTCTGACAGAAGGTCTGGAACACCTCCGCTCCCAGATATTCGGTGCCGGTGATGCTGCGGCAGGTGGCGGCTTCGTTGCCCGTGGTTTTGACGGAACGGTTGGCCTGGGTGCCGGTGACAACCTGGCCAGAGGTGGTTTCACTGACGCCCACTTTCCAGTGCGCGTCACTGGCTGCAGCCTGCTTGGCCCCATGACGGTTGGGACCCGAGGGGCGGGTGCCTCCGCTGCGACTGCTGCCGGCACTACCAACCTTGGCGCGCAGTTCACGCACCTTCTGGGAGAGCTCCCGCGCACTCATGTCGGGGTTGGCCTGGCGGGACACAGAGGCCGACGTGGTGCTCTTGGGTGCATTGGCCGACTTGCCCCGCTTGGAGAGGGCTTCGCGACGGGCCAGCACAAGGGCACGACTGGGATCGCGCTGGGCGGTGCGCTTGGGGGTCGAGCGACGCTCGGCACTTTGGCCGCCGCGGCTGCTCAGGCTGCTGAGGGCCGGTGCGGCCTGCCTGGATTCACCCTGACATTTGCAGGGTTTCTCGGCAGCAGGTGCCGGGGCTGGGGCGGCGACCTGAGCTTTCGGAGCAGCCTTAGCCAAGTCCGTGCGGGTGCGGTCGCTGGAGTTATCGGCCCGCTTGCCACGCTTCGAAAGGGCTTCGCGACGGGCCAGCACCAGATCCCGGCTGGGGTTGGCGATCGGCCGGGCCTGGCTGCGGTGGCTGGCGCCCGAAGGAGCCGAAAGGGTCCGGCTCGGAGCTACAGCCGGGGCGGGCGCTGCAGCGGCCACGGCCGGCTCTGCAGAGCCAGCGGCAGTGCGGGTTGGCCGCGCATCGTCGACCGAGCGCACCCGGCTCGGCGCTGACGTAAACCGGCTGGCGGCTTTTTTGCCACCGTTGGTGAGGGCCCTGCGGCGCTCCAGAGCTGCTTCCCGGCTGGATGTGCTGGCCATGTCCGCCCGTCGAATGGAATATCTGAAAAGGTGCTGATCCACCCGCAAGGCGAGCAGATCAGCCAGAGAACAAGAGGTGGGGTTCCGCCATCAGCAAGAACCCCCTGAAGGCCGCTGATCAGCGACCTTCAAACACCACGAAGCAAGCACCCTGGCTTTGGGTGTAGGCGTCGTAACCCACCAGACGCACGTGGTGGTCGGGATAGGCGCGGTGGCAAGCCTCCAGCTCGCTCACGATCACACCCAGATCCTTCTCGCCGAAGAAGGGCAGTTTCCAGAACGACCAATAGGTCGCCATGGAGTTGCTGGGATGGACGTGCTCAACGAGCGGGCTCCAACCCTGGGCAATGATGTAAGCAATTTGGTCGTAGATCTCGTCCTGGGTCATCGGCGGGAGGAAGCCGAAGGTCTCCAGGGTGGCGACTGTTTGGTAGTCACCCACGGTGCTCTTGAAAGGCATGGGGATCCTGTTGTGGATGGAATGGTTGAACCCTGAAGGAGAGGGCTCTTGTCGCGTTCACTGAAGAGTTTCAGGAGAGAAAGGAGGAGTCGTAAAAACGACGCCTCACTTTCTGCACCAAGGGACTTCAGTTGACGTCGAGCTTGTCGACGGTGTCGAACTCGAACTTGATTTCCTTCCAGGTCTCCAGGGCGATCGCCAGCTCAGGGCTGTGCTTCGCAGCTTCCAGAAGGATGTCGCGGCCTTCGCGCTCGATCTCACGACCGGCGTTACGGGCCTTGACGCAGGCCTCAAGAGCCACACGGTTGGCAGCGGCACCAGCAGCGGAACCCCAGGGGTGACCGTGGGTACCACCACCGAACTGCAGCACCGAGTCGTCGCCGAAGATGGCCACGAGGGCAGGCATGTGCCACACGTGGATACCGCCTGAGGCCACAGCGAACACGCCGCCCATGGAACCCCAGTCTTGGTCGAAGAAGTTGCCACGGCTGCGATCTTCGGGAACGAATGATTCGCGCAGCTGGTCGATATAGCCGAGGGTCGACTGGCGGTCGCCCTCCAGCTTGCCGACCACGGTCCCGGTGTGCAGCTGGTCACCACCAGAGAGGCGCAGGCACTTGGCCAGCACACGGAAGTGGATGCCGTGCTTGGGGTGACGGTCGATCACCGCGTGCATGGCGCGGTGAATGTGCAGCAGCATGCCGTTCTTGCGGCACCACTTGGCAAGACCGGTGTTGGCGGTGAAGCCACCGGTGATGTAGTCGTGCATGATGATGGGCTGGCCCAGTTCCTTGGCGAACTCGGCGCGCTCATACATCTCCTCAGGAGTGGCGGCGGTGCAGTTGAGGTAGTGCCCCTTCTTCTCGCCGGTTTCCTGCTCGGCCAGCTTCACAGCTTCGGCCACGAACTCGAAACGGTTCTGCCAGCGCTGGAAAGGCTGGGAGTTGATGTTCTCGTCGTCCTTGGTGAAGTCAAGACCACCGCGGAGGCACTCGTACACCACCCGGCCGTAGTTCTTACCGCTCAGGCCGAGCTTCGGCTTGATGGTGCAACCCAGCAGGGGACGGCCGTACTTGTTCATCCGGTCGCGCTCCACCACGATGCCGTTCGGCGGACCCATGCAGGTCTTGATGAACGCCATCGGGAAGCGGATGTCTTCCAGACGCAGGTTGCGCAGGGCCTTGAAGCCGAACACGTTGCCGACCAGGGAGGTCAGCACGTTGGTGATGGAGCCCTCCTCGAACAGATCGAGGGGATAGGCGATGAACGCATAGAAAGCGTCCTTGTCACCAGGAACGTCTTCAATCCGATAGCAACGGCCCTTGTAGAAGTCGAGGTCGGTGAGGAGCTCGGACCACACAGTGGACCAGGTGCCGGTGGAGGATTCAGCAGCCACAGCAGCGGCGACTTCTTCCTTGGGCACACCTTCCTGGCCGGTGCACTTGAAGCAGGCCAGCAGGTCGGTGTCGAGGGGGACGTAATCAGGAGTCCAATACGTGTCGCGGTACTCCTTGACCCCGGCGTCGTACTTCTTAGCCATGAGTGATTCTCCGGTTGGGTCGAAAAAGGTGAATGGTTGCGGGTGCCGAACGTTTCAGCGCTCAGGCCTCAAACCATTCAGTCCTTGGAACCCGTGAAACCGGCGCTGCCGTTCAGAGCAGGCTCAACCTCACGGTGGGGGCGAGCAATGATGTGAGCAGCCACGAGGCCATCACCAACGCGCTCGCATGCATCAGCGCCGGCGCGCACAGCTGCGTTCACAGCACCGGTTTCACCGCGCACCATCACGGTGACGTAACCGCCGCCGACGAATTCGCGGGCGATCAGGCGCACTTCTGCGGCCTTGGTCATGGCGTCAGCCGCCTCGATCGCGGGGACCAGACCCCGGGTTTCGATCATGCCGAGGGCGATGCCCATGGTTTCAGTTGCCATTACCTGCTCCTGGAGGAGGGGGGTGGAATGTTCGCTCGCAACCATGGTCGGCAGCCAAACCCCCCGTCAAGCCATTTGGGGCCGTCTGGCCATCACCGTTACCGCGGCTTCAGATAAGCCGCGCTGATCAGTGCATCACAAAACGTTAGGCAATGCTTGCCGATGTAGTGCTGGCAAGGGTTTTGCGGGACGCACCTCAAAGAGGATCGGCGCTGGTCACGTACGCCACTCCGCCGTAGTAATTGAGCAGCGGTTGCAGGCCCTGGCGCAGGTTGGGCAGAAGGGCGTCCTCACAGAAGACGATCACGTGGGCGTTGGCTCCCAGGCCGCTGAACCCCAACCCATCGGACACGGCGCCATGGGGCCCCCGACCGCTCACGTGTTTGATCACGGAATAGCCCGCAGCGCCGGCGGCATCGATGGCTTTGAGCACCCCGTCGAGTTCCCGCTCACTGACAATCAGATCCACACGTTTCATCGGGTCAGCCAGGAGCGGAGAGAATGGTATTAACCAGCAGCATGTACAACGGAATCCCCAAAATGATGTTGAAGGGGAAGGTGATCCCCAACGCCGTCGAGATGTAGAGGCTGGGATTCGCTTCAGGCACCGTCATCCGCATCGCCGCCGGCACAGCGATATAGGAGGCGCTGGCACACAACACCACAAACAGCAGGCCATTGCCGGGGCTCAGCTGCAGGCCCCAAACGATCAAGGCCCCTAGGAGGGCATTGAACAGGGGCATCAGCACCGAAAAGGCGATCAGGAAAGGTCCTGCCTCCCGCAGTTCCCGGATCCGCTGAGCCGCCACGATGCCCATGTCGAGCAGAAAGAAGGTGAGAGCTCCATAGAAGAGCTTGTCGCTGAAGGGCTCCATCTTGCCAATGCCGGCTGGGCTATACGCCGCCACCAGCAGGCCGATCACCAGGCTTCCCACCAGCAGAAACACCGAGCTGTTGAGGAAGGCTTCGCGCAACACCGAACCCCAGCGCATCGGCTGGGCATCCGGCCGTTTCTGGGGAGCCGCCAGCTTCACCAGAATCAGGCCAACGATGATGGCCGGGGACTCCATCAGCGCCAAGGCCGCCACCATGAAGCCATCGAAAGGTAGATTCTGGGTTTCCAGAAAGCTTTCGGCGGTGATGAACGTGACCGCACTGATTGAACCGTAGGTGGCGGCAATCGCGGCGGCATTGAAAGCATCGAACTGCAGCTGCAGCACCAGAAAGCTGATGATCGGAACCAGCAGCGACATGGCCACGGCGGCACCAATCGTGGGGAGCACCTGGCCGCCCAGCCCGCTGTGCTGCAGCTCCAAGCCCCCTTTGAAGCCGATCGAAAGCAGGAGATAGAGCGAAAAGAGCTTGGGCAAGGGTGCTGGGATTTCGAGGTCGGAGCCCACCAACACCGCTGCAACCCCGAGAAAAAAGAACAGCACCGGAGGGGTGAGCAGGTTCTGAAGGATCAGGCTTGACTCCATCCGCCGACACTCCCGTCTTCAATCGCGTTGGTGGGCTCCGAGAGGCCCGGAGCAACCGTAGGCGTGCTGCCCGCCGCCGCCCCTTGCAGCACAATGGGCTCCCCCGCCCCCTTGTGGATGCCGACCTTGGTGATCGCCAGCGGCAATCCCCACAAGGTGGCCGAAATCAGCGCCATGCTCGAGCTGGTTGAGCTGGAGGTGCTGCCCCAGCCGCCTGGGCTTGAGATCGAGGAAACCGGGGCGACCTACCTCGAAAATGCGCGGCTCAAAGCTGAGGCCGTGGCCCAGCTCACGGGCCATTGGGCCCTGGCTGACGACTCCGGCATCGAAGTGGATGCCCTGGGTGGTGCCCCGGGCATCTACTCCGCCCGCTACGCCCCCACCGACCATGAACGCATCCACCGGCTGCTGAAGGAACTGGACGATTCGCTCTACCGGGGCGCCAGCTTCCGCTCAGCGATGGTGCTGGCCGACCCCTCCGGCATCACCCGGGCCGAAGCTGAGGGCATCTGCCGAGGCCAGATCCTGCCGGCGGCCCAGGGCCATGGGCCGGGCTACGACAGCCTCTTCTACGTGCGCGAGGCGGGCAGCTCCTATGCCCAGATGGGGCCCCACCTCAAGGCCAAGCTAGGCAGTCGCGGTAAAGCCGCCCGCCAGCTGGCGCCCCAGCTGCGCCGCTTGCTGGAGCTTCCCGGCTGAGGGCCTGATCAGCGAGCGCTGCTGTTGATGTGTGCGATGGCCCGCATCGCAGCAGCGGCGGCCTCCTCCACATCCCCTTCCTTCCCAGCCAGAGTGAGACGTCCGAAGGCTCCCACGGCCTTGACATCCACCACAGTGATGTTGGAGGCCTTTTCGGCCTCGTTGGCAGCAATCAACACGTAGCCCGCGGGCTCCGTTTCGAGGATGAACATGCTCATGCCGGCCTGAATCATCGAGCCGCGGCGGTTCTGGCGGTTGATCAGCACCGCATGGTCGGGGGTGATCGCCCGGATGATCTCGGTCCAGCTCACCTCGGCGCGGCTGCGGTCCTCCTTGCGGTTGCCGATGGCTTCCAGCACCACATCACCGGAGTGGAGCACATTGCTCTGGTCGCGGTGGTAGAGCGCCAGCGAGCCGAAAGCCCGCTCCACAATCATCTGGCCGAGCCGCACCGTGCTGGCTTTGAGGGCGATATCGGTGACCCGGTGCACGGCCATACCTGGGGACACCTCCAGCCACAGGCAGGCATCGCCAGGGATCGGCAGGAAGCCCTGGCTCACCGTGCCCATGTAGGCCGCTAGCTGGGGCTGCAGGGAGTCAAGAAAGACGTAGGTGCGCAGTTCAATCGACTGCACCTGGCTCGTCTGGCGTGCCAGACGGGAGCCTTCGCTGTCGGTGGTGATCACGCAGCTGGCCCCGTCGCTGTCGGAGTCCACCTGGGTGCCGGTGATCAAGGATCCTGATCGCGGGGATCCACCAGCCGGCCTCGCCGATCCCATGCCGGTTGAAGGGCCCAACAAACTCTCCCGTCTCCGGCGGGTCGCCAGGTCTTCACGCGATGGCTGGCGGGCTGGCAAGGGAGTGTCCTTCAGGCAACTGCCCGTTCATCGGCTCAGCTACGGCTGGATCTTAACCCTGATGCCCCCACCCCTTGCCCATCGGGATGGAGCCGGTACCGTCCAGCCAACGTTGATGGGACGGGTTCATGGCCACCAGACGCACCACCTCCAGCTCCCCTGCCTCAAGCCCCAGCAGCCGGGCCAAGGCGGCCCAGGCCGAACCCATGCCCCCCGCCGACACCACTGGCGAGGCCACGATCCCCGAGTGGATGGCCCAGGCGGCCGCCCAGGGGGTGAAACCTGAACAGGCCCTGGCGTTCATTGGCCTGGGACTGATGCAGAAGATGGCCGGCTCAGGGCAGGACTTGCCCTGGATCTGGTCGGAGGCCGAAGACGGCGGCCAGGCTGATCTGGCCGCCCTGCGGCAGCGCCTCGAGCTCACCCAGCTGGCCCTGAAGACCGGCGCCCCCCTGACAACGGCAGAAGTCAGCCAGTTGCTCGGGGTGCGGCCCACCAGTGAGGCCGTGGAGCGCGGTGGCCTCAAGGCCCGCCGGCTGAGCCGCAATGTGTGGAAGCTGAGCCGGCTCGACGACACGGACAACCGCAGCGACGACGCGTTCCGTCGCCGCTTCTAAGCCGCGCCGATCAGGGGCTGGATCAGGCCAGCCCCACCAACTTCATCGATTCGGCCCACACCCCCTGGGCGGTGTCCGGGTTGCTGGCTTTGTCCGAAAGCTCCTGGCTGAATTGCTTGCCGCCCTGCTTCTGGCGGTTGCCCCAGCTCCAGTGCACCCCAGACGCGGCGAAGGCAGGGTCGGCCACCACCTGGGCCACCCGCTCACCCGCCAGGGCCTGGCTCACGTAACCGCCGGTGATGTTCTTCTGGAACCAGGGGAAGATCTTCTGGAAGGCCTTGGGGGCATTGCGGAACAGGGGCGTGTCGGCCACGCAGCCCGGATAGAGGGAGCTGAACACAAGGCCGGTGGAGGCATGCAGCCGGCGGTGCAGCTCCTGGGTGGTGATCATGTTGCAGAGCTTGCTGTCCTTGTAGGCCTTGCCGGGCTTGAAGGGCTTGCCATTGGCCATGGCGATCGGCGCCTTGAAGCCGGCCTTGAAGCCCGCCAGATCGCCGAGGTCCGCCGGGGCGGGGATCGGGATCTTGCCGCCCAGTTCCTTGGAGTTGGCGGTGACGGTGCCGAGCACCACCAGCCGCCGCGAGGGGTGGCTGGAGCGCTGCAGATCCGGCAGCAGCAGCTGAATCAGCAGGAAATGACACAGGTGGTTGGTGGCCATCGAAATCTCGTAGCCCTGGGGAGACCGCTCAGGTTGCTTGAGCCGAGGCTTGTAGACAGCGGCATTGATCACCAGGGCATCGAGCGGACGTCCCAGGGACGCCACCAGGGTTTCCACCCCCACGCGCACGCTGTCGAGGTCGCCGAGGTCGATGCGCAGGTGGCTGAGCTGCGACGAAGGAATGCCGAGGGATTCGGCGGCGGCGGCGGCCCGCACCGGATCACGGTTGGCCGTCACCACAAACCAGCCCCGATCCGCCAAGGCTTTGGCCGCATTCAGCCCAACCCCTGAGGTGGTGCCGGTGATCAGAACCGTTCCGGCGCCAGCAACGTCCGCCATCAAACCCGTCTAAACAGCGGGTCCCAACTTACGGGTTGGGCTGGCTGGCTTCAGGGGTTTGCCACACCACCCGCAGGCGGTTGGGAGCAATCCACTGGTTTTGCTCGCGGATCAGACGCTGCTCCCCCTCCACCATGAACAAATGATCAAACCGGTCACGGGCCTTGGACAACTTGGCCTGCTCCAGATCGAGCACGGCGGAGAGCTCACCCTGCCGCTCCATGCGCTCCTGGTAAGCCGAAGCCAGGCGGGCCAGGCTCACGCCCGCCACCAGCACCAGTCCCACCTTCACGGCCAGGCCAATCAGGCTGCAGAGCAGCTCCTGACGCTCGGAAGAGAGGGCTTGCAATGCTGCTGTTTCGCCTCCTGAAGCAACACGGGGCGTCAAGCGATCCAATCCCGTCGATTTGGAGACACGTGGCACGGAGCCTGCTCGTCCGGAATCACGCGAAACAGCTCCCCGAGCGGGCCTGGATGCAGCCGGCCTGGATGCAGCCGGCCTGGATGCAGAGGGGGACGGGGAGGGCATGCTGGCACCGATGGGGCAGGGCCCGGCAGGTCTTGCACGCTTCTAGCGGCCCAGCCCCCGCTTGCCAAGGGGATGGATGCGATGCCTCAAGCCTTGTAAAGACTGAAGCACAGACGAACGGCCAGCACGCCCGCATGGGCGGCCACCACCAGGGCAATCAGAATTTCGGCCTGGCTGAGTGCGGAAACCATCGGGCTGTGAACGCAACAGGATGCACCCCATTCTTTGCCCTGCGGTGGCTACGGTCCAGCCTCACACGCCCTGCTGTCACAGCTCTTGATGGCTGCTGTCTTGATGGATTCCGTGGAGATCACCGCGTCGCAAATCCGCAACCTGGATCTGGGCGGCCTGCAGCCGTGGGCCCGCCTGAACCCTGCCGAGCTGGTGCAGCAGGCCGGCGGCCTCACGCTCAACTTCGACTGGCCGCGCGCCGACGATGACCCTCGGGAGCTCTCGGAGATTCCCGAGCTGCGCCTCTGGTCGCTGCGGGCCGATGCCGAACTCCCCTGGCTGCCGCTGGTGCTGGAGCGCAGCAGCGGTCAACTCACCCGCCATGTCGCGATGCTGGTGCCCCATCACTTCAGCCGCACCGAGGGGATTCGCTTTGCGCCCGAAGCCCTGGAGCTGTGGATCACCCACCGCCTGTTCGGCCTGGATGCCTGGGCCCGCAGCCATGGGCTGCAGTGCCGCCAGGGATTGGGGCAGATGGCGGCCGTGCTCGGCTTTGAGCTGGATGCCGAGTTCTGGGCGCCGCTGCCCCCGAGCTGACATCAGCTGGGCGATCCCAACAGCAGCAACAGGGCGCGGCGGCCGCTGTCCACGGCCAGCAGCAGGGTGAGACCCCGCAGCATCCACACCAGCTGGGCATCGCTGACGCGATCGAGCCGCGCTGCCGACCAGCGGGCTGCGATGGCGGCGGTGGCACCCAGGGCCAGGCCCACCGGCAGCACCCCCCGGCCATCGAGCAGAAACGTGCTGGACGCCACCGCAGCCGAAACCAACACCGCCAAGGTGCTGAAGCGGATCGCCAGGTGGATCGGCACCCGCAGCACCTGCACCATCAGCGGCACCATCACCAGCCCACCGCCCAGCCCCAGCAGACCGGTGGCCAAGCCCGCCACCCAGCCCACCGTGGTGAGTCCGAGCTGATTGAGGTTTGGCGTCTCCACGGCCGCGAGAGCGGACTGGGGGCGGATCGTGAACGCAAGCACCCCGTACATCAGGGCCTGCAGGGCGAGCAGGTGCCAGCCCTGCAGGCCGAGGCCCACCTGGCTGAACAGGCCGGCTCCGAGGCAGGCCCCCAGCCCGATCGCCAGGCTGCCCCGGACCGGGAGACTGCGGCTGCGCAGGTGGGTCCAGGTGCCGCCCAGGGTGGTGGGCACGATCGCCAGGGTGCTGGTGGCAAGGGCCTGGTGCGGATCGAGTCCCGCCAGCAACAACAGGGGGGCAAACACCAACCCGCCGCCAATCCCCAGCAACCCCGAGAGCAGCCCCGCCAGCAGGCCCAAGGGCAGATAGGGCAACAGACTCCACAGCATCCGGGCAATCTGGGGCGATGGAGGTTCCCTCAGCATCCCCCATGCCCCAGGGCCGCCTAAAAGTAATTTCATGTCGTGCTCATGACCACGCCTCCCAGTGCGAGCATTCCCCTGATGTCGTGGCTCAGTTCCTGCTGGCCCGCGTGAACTGAGCGGTAGCCGCCGTAGCGCAGC
>NZ_JAGQCX010000011.1:0-71135 GCF_024346415.1 Cyanobium sp. Aljojuca 7D2 | reverse complement strand
GTGCCTTTCTGCTGCAGCCGTTCATCAACTACAACCTGCCCAACGGCTGGTATCTGGTGACCTCACCGATCGTCACCGCCAACTGGCGGGCGGCCAGCGGCGACCAGTGGATCGTGCCGGTGGGTGGGGGCGTGGGTCGGGTGTTCCGGGTTGGGCGTCAGCCGATCAATGCCTCCCTGCAGGCCTACGCCAATGTGGTGAAGCCCGACAACTTCGGTGACGTGACGATCCGGGCCCAGGTGCAGTTCCTGTTCCCGAAATGAGCACATCTGGTGGATCTCATTCGCCGCCGCAACCTCAAATCTTCTCTGCGCTAGCGCTGATCGTGTCCCCGCCGAAGTAGGGCACCAGGGCGGCGGGAAGCTTGACGGAGCCATCGGCCTGCTGGCCGGTTTCGAGCAGGGCGGCCATGGTGCGGCCGATGGCCAGGCCGGAGCCGTTGAGGGTGTGCACGAGGTGGGTGCCCTTGCCCTGCTTAAAGCGGATGGCGGCGCGGCGGGCCTGGAAGTCGTTGCACACCGAGCAGCTGGAGATCTCGCGGTAGGCGCCGGCGCCGGGAAGCCACACCTCGAGGTCGTAGGTGCGGGCGGCGGAGAAGCCCATATCTCCCGTGCAGAGCTCGATCTTGCGGTAAGGAAGCTCGAGACCTTCGAGCACGGCTTCCGCGTCGGCGGTGATCTGTTGGTGGGCGGCGGCCGACTCCTCGGGATGGCAGAACCAGTAGAGCTCCACCTTGTTGAACTGGTGCAGGCGGATCAGGCCGCGGGTGTCGCGCCCGTAGCTGCCGGCTTCGCGGCGGAAGCAGGGGGTGTAGGCGGCGTACTTGAGCGGCAGCTGCTCGGCGGGAATGACCTCATCGCGGTGTAGTGAGGTGAGCGGCACCTCGGCGGTGGGGGTGAGCCAGAGGTCGTCGTCGGCGCAGCGGAAGCTCTCCTCGGCGAATTTGGGCAGCTGACCGGAGCCGGTGAGGCTGGCGGAGTTCACCAGGATCGGTGGCATCACCTCGCGGTAGCCCTTGCCGGCGTGCAGATCGAGCATGAAGCTGATCAGGGCCCGCTCCAGGCGGGCGCCGGCGCCCATCAGGGTGATGAAGCGGCTCTGGGCGATGCGCACCGAGCGCTCGGTTTCAAACAGCCCAAGCCGCTCGCCGATCTGCCAGTGCTCCTCGAGCCCCTCTTCCACGCGGGGGCTGCCCCAGCGCTTGATCTCAATGTTGTCGGCTTCGGAGCGGCCATCGGGCGCCTCGGCCGAGGGCAGGTTGGGCAGGGCAGCGAGGGCCTCGTGCAGCTGCAGCTCGAGGGCCTTCTCCTGCTCCTCGAGGCTGGCCACCTGATGCTTGATGGCGTTGCCCTGGTCGCGCAGGGCCTGCACCTCAGGGCCTTTGGGGTCGCCACCACCCTGGATCAGCTGCCCTACGGCCTTGCCGATGCGGTTTCCCTCCGCCTGCAGCCCGCTGCGCTGTTCTTCCAGATCGCGCTCTTGGCGGGCGATTTGCTGCAGGGGACCCAGGTCGAGCGTCATGCCGCGTCGCCCGAGCTGCTGCGTGATCAGCTCGGGGTTGTCGCGCAGCAGGCGCTGATCCAGCACAGACCCAAGGCAAGTGAACCGAGCCTACGGGGCAAGGTTCACAGCACCTGCACTACTTCGCTCACCTCGGGGATGGCCTCGCGCAGCTTGCGCTCGATGCCCATTTTCAGGGTCATGGTGCTGCTGGGGCAGGAGCCGCAGGCGCCCTGGAGCCGCACCTTCACGATCGGCCCATCGATCTCCACCACTTCCACGTTGCCTCCATCCGCCATGAGGTAAGGACGCAATTCGTCGAGGGTGCGCTCCACGTTTTCGATCGTGAGGGCGTGGGGGTCGGCGCTGCTGGGGGTGGCGGGTTCGGAGTTGGCGGCTTCAGCGTTGGCGGCTTCAGTGGTCATGGCAGGGGCTTCAGCATCCGATCAAGCGAGCTTAGGAAGGCATCGGGGCTCTGGGGCCTCTCCCTAGGATCGCTGCCATGACAGACGTTCCCGTTCAACGGATCCGCAATTTCTGCATCATCGCCCACATCGACCATGGGAAATCCACCCTGGCCGACCGGCTGCTGCAGGACACCGGCACCGTCGCTGCCCGCGACATGCAGGAGCAGTTCCTCGACAACATGGAGCTGGAACGGGAACGCGGCATCACCATCAAGCTCCAGGCCGCGCGCATGGAGTACACGGCAGCCGATGGCGAGTCCTACATCCTCAACCTGATCGACACCCCTGGCCACGTTGACTTCTCCTATGAAGTGAGCCGCTCGCTGCAGGCCTGCGAAGGGGCCCTGCTGGTGGTGGATGCATCCCAGGGTGTGGAAGCCCAAACCCTGGCCAACGTCTATCTGGCCCTCGCCAACGATCTGGAGATCATTCCCGTTCTCAACAAGATCGACCTGCCCGGAGCCGATCCAGACCGCATTGCCGAGGAGATCGAAGCGATCATCGGCCTCGATTGCTCCAACGCCATCCACTGCTCCGCCAAAACCGGCCTGGGCGTGCCCGAGATCCTGCAGGCCGTGGTGGATCGAGTGCCGCCCCCACCCGACAAGGTGGCTGAGCCGCTGCGGGCGCTGATCTTCGATTCCTATTACGACCCCTACCGGGGCGTGATTGTGTACTTCCGGGTGATTTCTGGCTCCATCAGCAAGCGCGACAAGGTGCTGCTGATGGCGTCCAAGAAAACCTACGAGCTCGATGAGGTGGGCGTGATGGCGCCTGATCAGCGCCAGGTGGAGTCGCTTCACGCCGGCGAAGTGGGCTATCTCGCCGCTTCCATCAAGGCCGTGGCCGATGCCCGCGTGGGCGACACGATCACCCTGATGTCCAATCCCGCTGCCGAGCCCTTGCCCGGATACACCGAGGCCAAGCCGATGGTGTTTTGCGGCCTTTTTCCCACCGACGCTGATCAATATCCCGATCTGCGTGAAGCCCTCGACAAGCTGCAGCTCTCCGATGCGGCGCTCAAATACGAGCCCGAAACCAGCAGCGCCATGGGCTTCGGCTTCCGCTGCGGCTTCCTCGGCCTGCTGCACATGGAGATCGTGCAGGAGCGGCTGGAGCGGGAATACAACCTCGATCTGATCGTTACCGCGCCGTCGGTGATCTACCAGGTGAACATGATCGACGGCAGCACCTTGATGGTGGACAACCCCGCCACCCTCCCCGATCCGCAGAAGCGCGAATCGATCGAAGAGCCCTACGTGAAGCTCGAGATCTACACCCCCAACACCTACAACGGCACCTTGATGGAGCTGTGCCAGGAGCGGCGGGGTGAATTCATCGATATGAAATACATCACCACCGACCGGGTGACGCTGCACTACGAGATGCCGCTGGCTGAGGTGGTGACCGACTTCTTCGACCAGATGAAATCGCGCACCAAGGGCTACGCATCGATGGAATACAGCCTGATCGGCTACCGCAAAAACGAGCTGGTGCGCCTCGATGTGCTGATCAACGCGGAGAAGGCCGATCCGCTCACCACGATCGTGCACCGCGACAAGGCCTACAACGTGGGCAAGGGCCTGGTGGAGAAGCTGAAAGAACTGATTCCTCGCCAGCAGTTCAAGATTCCCATCCAGGCCTCGATCGGCAGCCGCGTGATCGCCTCCGAAAGCATCAGCGCCATGCGCAAGGACGTGCTCGCCAAGTGCTACGGCGGCGACATCTCGCGCAAGAAGAAGTTGCTGCAGAAGCAGGCCAAGGGCAAAAAGCGCATGAAGGCGATGGGCAAGGTGGAGGTGCCCCAGGAGGCCTTCATGGCGGTGCTCAAGCTGAATCAGTAGTCCCCCTGATGGGCGGCTGTGGGAATGCTGAACGGGTCGTTGTGAAACAGGTGCCCCGATGGCCCCGTTACCGCGCTTGCGACCAAGGTCTTGCTTTGGCCCTTGCTCTTGCTTTAGCCCTCGCGCTCGACCGGCGCAAGATGGTTTTCTGTTGCCGCTGTCCACTGCAGCCTCCCTGCTGTTGATGCTCAGCAGCCTGTCGCTGCAGGCGGCGGCACTCCAATCCCGCAGCCAGGTGAGTGCGGGCCAGCGGCTGCGCCAGGCCGAGGATGGGCTGATGTCGGCGGCCCAGCACCTGCTGGCGGATCCCCGCAGCGTTGATCAACTCGCCGCCCGGGTGGGCGAGACAGGCCAGGTGGGCCCGGTGGCCTACCGGCTGGTGCGGGTTGAGGGCCCCAGCTGGCAAGACGCCGTCGAGGCCGGGGCTCCGCAGCGGGGCCAGGCGGTGGCCACGCTGGAGCTGCTGGCCAGTGCCGAGCAGCCGCATCCGCTGCAGGCGGCGTTTGCCCTGGAATTGATGCGTGAGGCGGCCCCTGAGGGCCTCGCACCCCCGCAGCTGGTGGCGCTGCGGGAACTCGGCCTGCGGGGGCGCTCCGCCGCGGTGGGGGCGCCATGAACCTGGCGGAAACCCTGGTGGCGTCGGTGATTCTGGTGGTCTCGTCGAGTTGCTCATTGCAGCTCTGGGCCAGCAGCACCAGCTCAGCGGCGGCGGCGGAGCAGCGTCAGCAGCAACTCGGGCAGCTGGAGATCGCCCTGCTGGGCAGTCAGGCCCGGCTGACGGCCATGGCGGCTGAGCCCGTGGCGGCCGACTGCGCGGATGCCGCCCGCTGGCTGGCCGCCCATCTGCAATCCCAGCCGCTGGAGGCGGGGTTGAGCCGTGTGGTGAGTGCCGAACCCGGCGCGCTGGTGCGCGTGCAGATCACGGCGGCGGAGGTGGGGCAGCGGCAGCGCTGGCTCAGCCCGGCGGCCTATGGCCTGTGCGGCCCAACTGAGCCCACAACTGAGCCCACAACAGGGGAGCAGACCGATGCCACGCTTTGACAGCCGCACCGCACACGCTGGCTTCAGCCTGCCGGAGCTGCTGGTGGCGATGGCGGTGTTGGGAATCCTGGCCGCGATGAGCGTTGGCTCGGGCCAGCGCAGCCTGGCGCTGATGCGGGTGGAGTCGACCAGCCGTCGGCTGGCCCTGGGCTTGGAGCAGGCACGCCAGGCAGCCGCGCGCCACGGCCAGCCCTGCGCCCTGGCTCTCGGACCCTTGGGCTGGCGCGAGCCCAGTGGCGGCAACCTGCCGGCCTGCGGGATCAGCGATGGCGCGGAGCAGGACGCTGAAGCGGGCGTGGAGCTGCGGCACAACCTTCCGGCGGCCCTGCGCTTCAGCAGCAACGGCCTGGTGCTGGATGGCGGCACGGTGCTGATCGCTGCTGAGGGCATCGAGCTGCGGCGTTGCCTGGTGCTGTCGTTGCCCCTGGGGGTGGTGCGGCTGGGGCGCTACAGCGGCCCGGCGGATGGCACGCCCAGCAGCAGCGCCTGCCTTGCCGATGGGGCGTTATGAACCACAAGCACCAGGCCCAGTCCACGGCTCAATCCCAGGGGTTTTCCCTGGTGGAGTTGTTGCTGGCCCTGGTGATCGGCTGCGGCCTCACCGGCGGGCTGCTTCAGGCCATGCTCGCGGAAGGCAGCAATGGCCAGCGGGTGGGTCGGTTGCTGCGGGAGCGGGTGGTGGCCCGGCGCACGCTGGAGCTGGTGCGGGGGGATCTGCTGCAGGCCCAAGGCCAGGCTGATCCCGCCGTATTGCCGCCGGCCTGCAATCTGGCTGGCCGCACGGTGGTGCTGCATGTGGCCACCGCCGCCGGGCCGATCACCTATTCGCTGGGCAAGCCCGCCGAGCCGATCTGGCGCGGCCGGGTGCTGATGCGCTGCGGGCCGGCCTATGGCCTCCATGGCGAACTGGGCAGCGGCGGCGCCCAAAACCGGGTGGTGCTCGATGCCCTGGCCAACAGCGATGGCTTTCGGGCTGACCCCGGCGCAGACGGGGTGCTGGAGCTGCAGGTGCAGCAGAGCTGGGCCGATGGGGGCCAGCTGCGCAGTGTGTTGCCGGTGGCGCTGCTGCGGGGTGCCTGAAGGCGACTCAGGGATCGAGATCGATGCGGGCATCCTTGAAGATCAGGATCTCCACGCCAGACAGCGTGTCGGTGCCTTCTGGGCGGGTGCCATCGGCGCTGGCCGCTCCGTTGTCGGTCACGGTGCAGCTGCTCTTGGAGCAGCCGGAGGAGAGGGTGTAGTCGCTGCGATTCCCTTTGAAAAACACCACATCGAGGCCAGAGCCGCCAATTACGGTGTCGTTGCCGGGGCCAAGGAGGTACAGGTTCTGGCCTTGGCCGCCATGGAGCGTGTCGTTGCCACCACGGCCAACGAGTTCGTTTCGGGTGTCAGTGATGCCAGTGTTTGTAGAACTGTCTCCGTAAAGTGTATCGTTTTGATTGCTGCCCACCAGGCGATCGCTGCCACCCATTCCATAGGCTGTGCAGGCATCAATGCCATTGATTCCGTCATCGCCACATTCCAAGATGTCATTCACATTGGAGCCGGTGATGGTGTCGCCACCGCCTTTGCCGCATATCAGCACTTCGTCTTCGCTGGTGAGTGCACCAATGGGAACGCTGAGGGTGTCTGCGCCAGTGGTTGATCCCACGGCCCAGTTGTACATGCCGCCCCCACACAAGCTGCCTTCACCGGGGCGTGGATAGAGAGGGTTGACGCGGGAGTGAACGCCCGCATCCTGGCTGTAGGCACGGGTTGAAAGGCCTTTCAGAGCTAGGTTAAATGTGAATGATTTGCTGTTGCTGCTACTGGCTGCAAAGACATTCCCAACGGCGTTACCATCCAGCCCATCCACCATCATGGCGAGCTGGATTGGCTGGGAAGAGTCGTAGCGGCCTTCGGCCATGATCACCGGGCCGCAGCGCCAAAGGGCATGGCTCGGCAATGATCCGCTCACACTGGGTTTAACCCCATAGATCACCAGTGGCAGATCACGGCGTAGATCCAGAGCCGCGCGGAATTGGCCCGTTTGAAAGCCGCAACTGCTGGGAATGTTCACCTTGCTGGCCGTGGTGATCACCTGCTGGCTGAGGGCGGCTTCGGCTTCGATGAAGGATGAGGCGCGCGACCATTCGCTTTTCTGGCGTTCGGCCGCCTCCATGCGCTCATCGGTGCGCATCTGGCTCAACATGATTTGACCAGCTCCCACCACCAGCAAGCCGCTGATGAAGCCTGCAATTAGCAGTTCTGGAAGCGTGAAACCCTCAGCGTGCCGTGGTGTGGAGATCACCATGCACTGGTCCAGTCGCAGCGGTCGTTGAGCACGCGCCCTAGGCGAATTAGCCCCAGGGGGGAATGAAGGGCGATGCAGCGATTGTGGCTTTGTTTGGCGCTGCGTAGCTCGATCAGAGCATTGTCTGGCGTGGTGCCACGCGGCGTATAACGCACAGTCAGCGCGCTGCCGGATGACGAGCTGCTGCAGGGTGTGAACTCCTCGCTGGGATTCATCAATCTGGCGCAGAGCTGCACGATTTCGCCTTGTCCCACTTGCTCTTGCAGATTGAAGGTGAAGGGCCGTGGAGGATCCTGAAAATCGCAGTTTCCCAAGGTGGGATCCGTGACCAGCTCCAATGTGCCGCTGGCGGGATTGATTTGCACGGTGCAGGTTTTGGAATTTTGGATGGCCATGCGTCGAATTTGATCGAGCCAGCCAGCAATAGCTTTGCCGCCTGAATTGAGGCGAGCATCATTCATGAAGCGGTAGTAGCTGCTCAGTCCGAGCACGCTGGTGAAGCCCATCAGCACCACCACCAGCATCAGCTCAACCAGGGTGAAGCCTTGGCTGTTGCTGGATCGCATTGCCGTCAGGGACACCAGCCGGTGGATTCCGGCACGATGATCGCCTGTTGATACACCGGGCTATTGCCGGATTCCGAGGGAAGCGAGCTGTATTTCACCGCGAGCTCGTTGCCCGTCGCGCTCACCGTGCGCGAGATGCTCACCCCCCGGAGGCTCACTCCCGAGAGGTTGGGGGGATGGCCAGGGTGGAGGTGCCGCCCAAGGCAGCGTCGGTGGAGGCCAGGCCTTCGGCCAGGGTGCCTGCCCTGCAGCGGGTTACATCCGGAACGAAGGTGATCTGCCCATCAGCAAAGGAATTGTCACGGGCCGTGGGGCAACCGGCTGGCTCATTGGGCTGGGGGAGGGATCGCAGCGCATGTAGTTGAACGCTGTGGCCCGCAAGCCTTCGAGGTCTTTGGCGATCAGGGCGCTGATCGCATCGCGCTCGCGGCTTTTGCTGAAGCTCTTGCCCGACTGCGTGAGCGTGCCCACCGAGTTGGTCACCACCAGGGCCAGCACCGTGGAGGCGATCATCACCTCTGGCAGGCTGTAGCCAAGAGCCTCTAGGCCTGCCAAAACCGCTTTGGGCGCAGGCTCATTAATTCTTACGAGGCGCTTAGAGGCATTCATGGCTTGTTGGTAACAATGTTAGCGCCGAGACGCTCACACAAGTCAGATTCCGCAGCTGTTGAGGCAATCAGGCGCGAATTTGATGCAGTTTGTTTTCACTGGAACATGCTGGACGCGGGTGGTGGCATCTGGAAGCTCCCCCAGTTGTTGATGCCGATGGCCACGAAATCGCGGATACTGATGGCAAATCCTGTGCCAAAACGGGTGAACACCCGAGCGCCCATGTCGTCTGGCACACGGATTTCTGCTGTGTTGGAGCTAGAGCCAATGGGACCGAAAGATTTGAGCCACAGTGCCCCCAGGATGTCGGGGTCGGATGAGCCCCCATTGATCCCGCCGCAAGCATCCGGCAGGTAGGCAAACATCACCGTGGCCTGGGAGCCTCCACCCAGTTTCACGCTCTGTCTTCCTAGTGACTTCCTCTCGCTGCTCATGCTGTCGTAACCGCAGAGCGGGGTTTCGCCAAGGGGAACGGCCGTATCGGGATTGCCAAACAGCGCCAGTGCCGTTGGGTCGATCGTGGTGCTGGTGCAGTTGCCATTGGTGCAATGCTGGATTCCTTCTTGGCCGCCCAGGTTGATGTTCGGACCCTGGCACCAGCCATTGGCTCCGGGCTTGCATTGCAAGTAGAGCTGCATGGGCCCATTGGTCGTGTCGAAGACCAACTCTTCCGAGCCCTTCAGATCGATGTTTCCCAGCATGCAGTGGGTGATGGGCGGGGTTTTGCTGTTATCGATCAGGCATTTGCCGCCATGATTGCTGCCTGAGGCATAGGTGCCTGGTGCTGTGATCGGATTATCAGGGGTCAGTCCAGCAGGGTGCCTGGGTGTGTCTGGAAGTAAAACATTGCTGGCAAAAATGTTGCCATTTACAGTGGATCTAGGCCCTTGCGTTACTTCGTCGCTGCTTTCGCATGCTACGCAAAGGATGTTGCCGCTGACTTCTCCGAGCACATCGTTGTTGCCGAGGGCAATGCTGTTGCCCATCAGGCCGGGAAATCATGTGGTTGTGGGCGGTTGGTTGAAGGCGGCATCGCAGTTTTTGGGTTTGATCGACAGCTCTTGATCCACATAGGCTTCCGCGAGCAGCGTGCCATCGGCATTCAGGCGTTGGCCTCGCACGCGCATCACCCCCTGGCCGCCATAGTGCTTGCTGCCTTTGAAGTGATAAAACTCCAATTGCCATCGGCCAGCTCGGCTGCCAGTGGCATTGTTGACATCGCCATCTTTGACCATAGCCGCAGAGTTGAGGCTGGCTCCAGGACAGGTTGCGGTCGGATATTTGGGGACTTCCCAGCTGCCAACACCGGCCTTGTTTTTGCAGTTGTACCAGTCGCTGGTGTTGAGGTCGCGGTCGTAGCAGTTGATCAGCAAATAGGCATATTCGCGGTTCAGCCGCTCCACCACTCGATTGGTGCCTGCCTCGGCAATTTCCCTGGCCTCGCGGCTCTGCTGCTGGCGTATTGAGCCCAGAAGTCCTGAACTGAATCGGGCCATCATCGCCATGGCTCCTGCCGCCAGGATCAGGCCCACGATCACCACCAGCGCCAGAATGAAGCCCTGCTCCTGGGGCTGGCTTGCCTTCAAGAGCAGTGATTTGCGTTGGTGGTGGAACTGTGGGTAAATCAATAAGTATATTGGCTTTTTAAATTAGGTTTGGCGTCTCGGAGCTGAGACTTGTCAACTAGCTCCAAACGCAAGTCGTTGCTCCATCTGCAGAAACGGTAATTGTTGCCGTCTTCTGTGTCGCCGTCGAAACGCTGTTTGCTCCTGTGAGGCACTTGACTCCTGCAACTGCCTTTGATCCCGTTACTACGAGTGTCACTGCTCCTGAACCGTCGCATGTGCCTGTAACGGTGGTATTGCCTTTGGTTGCAGTGCCTGAAGCGACTTTCGTTACTTGGCCAACTGCGCATTCTTTTGCTAGCCCAAGCGCTTCGCCAACGAAGGATTGCAGTTCAGATCGATCCCTTACCCCCAGGAACTGAGGAAGTGCCACTGCCGAAAGAATGCCGATGATCGCCACCACGATCATCAGCTCGATCAGGGTGAAGCCCTTGGCCAAGCCTTTGCGGCCTTTTTTGGTGATCAGGCGGTTGATCAGCAGCTTCTGCTGCAGCAGGCGTGTGGAGCTGGTCATGGGTCCATGGGTTGAATCCATGCAGTATCGCCGGTGCGTCTTGATCGGTCCACAGGAATCTGCTGAGATCTTTCTGACTCCTTGTTAAGAGTGATTCGCGGTGTGCCATTCGCCTGGACTCTGATTCCGCCCCATGCCCTTGCTGACGCCGCCCCTAAGCCCAGCAAAGGTTGGCCAAGGGCTGAGCGCTGAACAGCCCCAGCTCCAGCTCGGTGCGCAGGAACGGTCGCAGGCCATGGGCTGTTTGGCGACGATTAGATACGCGCCCGCCTACGTAGTTGACACCGGGCACCATGGGCGGAGATTGAAGGGGAGCTGCGTTACGGCAGAACCCTGCTGGCAAGCTTTTGCAGGCGCTGATCAGCCGTCAGAAGTAGCGCTGCTTCTCGCCTGGCCAGGGCCAAGTAGAGGCAGTCATACACGGGGTGGTCGAGATGGCAGGCGATGGCCAGAGCTTCCACCTGGAGGTGACGATCCGGTTCGATCTGGTCCACCAGTTCGCGGGCGTCGGCCAGCAGCTCCTGGGGATCCTGTGCACTGAGGTGGCCGGTGCGATGCAGTTTCCAGAGCGTGTTGGCAACTTCGTTCAGCATCAGTTCAGGCGCAAGCACCAACGGGGCTCGTTCGATGTGCTGCGCCCATTGGGATGCCTCCGGATCGCCAGTGATCAGCCTCACCACTGCTGATGCATCCAGCACGCAGGTGGCGAGAGAGGGTGCTGTCATCCGCGGTCACGGTCGGCCCGGATGAGATCTTCCGGTAACTGGGTCCACTGCAGGGGCAAGCGCTGCTTCCAGCGCTGCTGGATCCGCTCCAGCGTCAGTTGGCGCCGCTGGCGCTGATCGCCGCCCGCCATGGTTTCCAGATCGGCCAGCGCTTGCTGGCTCAGGCTGCGCTTGTGGGCACGGGCTCGCCGCTGCAGCAGGCGATGCAGAGGCTCGGGCAGGTCGCGAATCTGGAGTGAGGGCATCGCTACCCGAGGAAGGTGAATGCCGATTGTAGTGGATATGCATGCATTATGCATGCGTTATGCGCTGGCCATGGGCGGAGTTTAAGGGGGCGTTGCGTCGGTGGGAATCAGCTCAAGGGCGCCTTGTCCGCCCGCCACGGCGAAGGTGCTGAGGCGTCTGTCGAGGCTGGCCAGCACCCCTCCCTTCTGAACCGCCAAAGCCAGCAGAAAGGTATCGGTGATCTGGCCCGATTCCACCAGGGCCGATGGGGTGACATGCTCCAGGCCCAGCAAGCTCGGGGCCTCCGCCCAAAACTGATGCTGGGGATGGGAGACGAGCTCCTGCAAAATTCGACTCACCACCGCCGGTGATCCCGGGGAATTGGGGTAGCGCGGATGCCCCACGATGCGCAGTACGGCGTTTTGGGTCACGGCACAACTGGCCCAATCGGCCTCTCCCCGGCTCGAAAACCAGCGATGGGAGCTGTCGTGATGCACATGCCTGGGGTCGATCAAGGCGATCAGAACGTTCGCGTCAAGCAGGGCGACCGGGATCACTCGCCGTCCTCCCGCAGGCTGTTGACCAGATCGAGATCCACCGGGCCTCCGGTGGGCTGGAGGGGTAGCAACGGAAAGCCGTTGCGATGTCCCTGAGGTGGGCTGGCGGGATCCGCTGGCCCTGGCGTGGTCAAGGCGCTGCGCAGCAATTGGCTGATCACGCTGCCGATGGGTTGGCGCCGTTCCCGAGCCAGAACCCGGGCAGCCGAGAGCACGTCGTCATCCAGCCGCAGGGTGGTGCGCATCTGGTGCTTGGCATCAAACATCAAAATAGCCCTGGTCGCCGTGGCGCTGCAGCCCCATCTCTGCTCAACTGGTGCCCACTGCCATTGGCGCCTCTCTTGTTTGCAGGCTTTGCCCTTCGCCGCGCCACCAGCCTCTCGGGCCGCATGGCCCGCTGGGGCCTGGCGATCGTGGTGGCCTATGCCCTGGTGGCCCTGCTCACCCCCCTGCTGGTGCACGCTGGCTGGCTGGCTGATCCCAACGCCGGTCTGCAGAACCCCATCTACGCCCCGCCCTCGCTGCAGCACTGGTGTGGCACCGATCGCCTCGGCCGCGACGTGTGCGTGCGCACCCTTGCCGGCAGCGGCGTGGCCCTGCAGGTGGTGCTGCTGGCCCTGGTGATTGCCCTGGTGATCGGGGTGCCCCTGGGCATGGTGAGCGGCTACCTGGGCGGCGGGGTGGACCGGCTGCTGGTGTTGCTGATGGACACCCTCTACACCCTGCCGGTGCTCCTGCTCTCGGTGGTGCTGGCCTTCCTGCTGGGCCGCGGCCTGCCCAACGCCGCTGCGGCGTTGTGCGTGGTCTACATCCCCCAGTATTTCCGGGTCGTGCGCAACCAAACGGCCCAGGTGAAGGCGGAGTTGTTTGTGGAGGCGGCCCAGTCGCTCGGGGCCGGTCCGCTCTGGATCCTGCGCCGCTACCTGCTGCGCAACGTGATCACCTCGGTGCCGGTGCTGCTCACCCTCAATGCCGCCGATGCGGTGCTGGTGCTCGGCGGCCTCGGTTTCCTCGGCCTGGGCCTGCCCGAAACCATCCCCGAATGGGGCGGCGACCTGCAGCAGGCCCTCACCGCCGTGCCCACCGGCATCTGGTGGACCGCCCTCTATCCCGGCTTGGCCCTGTTTGTGCTGGTGCTTGGCCTGTCGTTTTTAGGGGAGGGGCTGGAGAGCTGGCTGAGTGGGGCCGACGGCCAGCGGGCGGGATCCTGAAGCTGGCTTCAGGGGCGCAGCTGCCGGGCGCACTGCTCGCTCAGCGCTTTTGAGTTTGTTGAACGTTCTGTTGAACAAACCCAAGTTGGCGATTCTCCTTGCCTCCTGAGCGAGCTCCTCCACGAGCGGCGAGTTTTTGCATGAAACCACGCCAGAATCGATGGGTGTGAAGGTCGAGCCCATGCCTTGGTGGTTGGATCTGCTCCTCCTGGGGGCTGCGGTGGCCCTCTGGTTCAGCGGCAGCGCCAACATCGACGATGTCTGGAGCCTGTTCCAGAAGCTGCTCGCCGCTGTGGCCCTGGCGGTAGTGCTGCTGGGCGGCCGCCAGATCCTGCTGGAGTTGCTGGCCCTTGGCGTGGCCCTGTGGCTGCCCAGTGCCCGCCGGTTTCAGTAGCGCAGCTTGATTGTGCGGGGCAGCTCCTCGCTGATGGCGCCCTCTACATCGAGGCCTGGATAGGGCCGCCCCTCCCGCTGGCACCAGGCCGCCACCTCCGGATAGGCCCACTCAAACAGCAACGGGCCGTAGCGCTCCGCCGGCACCCCTTCGCCGCAGGTGGGCAGCACCCCGGCCGCCTGCCGCTGGCGCAGCGCCTCAAACAGCAAGGTGGCGCAGGCCACGCTCACGTTCAGCGACTGCACCATGCCCTGCATCGGGATCACGATCGGCTGGTCCACCAACGCCGCCGCTTCGGCGCTCAGGCCCCACTTCTCAGCGCCCAGCACCAGGGCAGTCGGGCCGGTGAAATCGCAGGCGCGATAGTCCACCGCCTCCACTGATAAGTGGGTGCCGTAGAGCCGGAAGCCCTGGGCCTTGAGCTGCTGCAGCAGGTCCACGCTGTTGCTGTGGCGGTGCAGCGGCACCCACTTCTCGCTGCCCTTGGCCGTGCAGTTGAAGGTGGGGGTGCGGCCCGCCAGGCTCACCACATGGGCCTCCAGCACCCCCACGGCATCGCAGCTGCGCAGGATCGCCGAGAGGTTGTGGGGTTTGTCGACGTGCTCGAGCACCACGGTGAGGTCGCCCATGCGGCGATCGAGCACGGCCTTGAGCCGCTCGAAGCGGCGGGGCAGCAGGGGCATGGCGTTGGGGATCGGGCGTCAAGGGCCGTTGCGCCATCCTCAATCAGCGCTGCAACAGCCCGCTTCAGCAGCCAGGCTCCAGTGGCCGGCTGGGGGCCTGGCGTTTCGGGCGAATTGGATTTGTTGAACAGCTTGTTGCACACATGCAAACCGCCGATGGCACATCCCCGCTCCCCCGCGCGCCCTGCGCTTCCTTCGACCAGCGGGTTTATGCCGCCGTGGCCCGCATCCCCCGCGGTCAGCTGGCCACCTACGGCCAGATCGCCGAGCTGATCGGGGCCTACGGCGCGGCGCGCCAGGTGGGTTGGGCGTTGCGGCGGCTGCCCTTGCCGTCGCCGATTCCCTGGCAGCGGGTGGTGAATGCCCGCGGCCAGATCAGCTTCACCCCCAGCCGCGAGGGCAGCGATTGGATCCAGCGCAAGCTGCTGCTGGCCGAAGGCATCCCCGTCGACGCCGCCGGCCGCCTGCCTCTGGCCCGCCACCGCTGGCGGCCGCGCTAGGTGTGGAGCTGGATCCTCGCCCGCACCACCCCTGACCCCGTCGCCCGCCGCACCGCCCACCGCGCCCCCTGCCGCGATCGGTCTGGCGCCACGCCAGTTGGCCTGGCAGGTGTTGCTGGCGGTGGGGGGCGGCGCCTACGCCGATGTGGCCCTGGAGCGGGAGTTGCAGCGCCATCCCCTCGAGGGGGCCGACCGCGCCCTGGCCACCGAACTGGCCTACGGCGCCATCCGCCAGCGGCGCCTGCTCGATGCCTGGCTCGATGCCCTCGGCAAGGTGCCGGCCGCGCGCCAGCCGCCCAAGTTGCGCTGGCTGCTGCACCTGGGCCTCTACCAACTGCTGTTCAGCAGCCGGGTGCCGGCTTCGGCGGCGGTGAGCACCACCGTGGAGTTGGCGAAATGGGGCAAGCTTGGCCGGCTGGCGCCGGTGGCCAATGGCCTACTGAGGGCCTGTGGGCGGCGGCGCGCGCAGGCCGGGCCTGAGCCCTGGGATGGGTTGGGCCCCCTGCCCGGCGATCCTGCGGCAGCTTTTGGCCTGCGCCACTCCCTGCCCACCTGGCTGGCCCAGCTGGCGCTGAAGTGGCTGCCCGCTCCAGAAGCCGAGGCCTTCGGCCGCGCCTGCAACCAGGCTCCCGCCCTCGATCTGCGGGTCAACCCGTTGCGCACCAGCCGCGCCTCCCTGCTGGAGGCCTTCGCCGCCGCCGGGCTGGAGGCGGCCCCCCTGCCGGATCTGCCCAACGGCCTCACGCTCCTGGGCCGCAGCGGCGAGTTGCGTGCCCTGCCCGGCTACGCCGAGGGCCTCTGGTGCGTTCAGGACCGCGCCGCTCAGGCGGTGGGCCTGCTGCTCGCTCCCCAGCCCGGTGAGCGGATCCTCGATGCCTGCGCCGCCCCCGGCGGCAAGAGCACCCACCTGGCCGAGTTGATGGGCGACCAGGGCGAGGTGTGGGCGGTGGATCGCTCTGAGGGCCGGCTGCGCCGGGTGGGCGTGAATGCGGCGCGCCTCGGCCTGCAGAGCATCCACACCCTGGCTGCCGATGCCGCCCAGCTGGCGGCCGACAAGCCCGAGTGGCGCGGCAGCTTTGATCGCATCCTGCTGGATGCCCCCTGCTCGGGGCTCGGCACCCTGGCCCGCCACGCCGATGCCCGCTGGCGCATCACCCCCGAGGCGATCGCCGAGCTGGTGCTGCTGCAACGCCAGCTGCTGGAGGCCCTGCTGCCCCTGCTCAAGCCCGGCGGCCAGGTGGTGTATGCCACCTGCACGGTGCATCCGGCTGAAAACGGCGAGCTCCTCGATGGCTTCCTGGCCGACCACCCCGCCTGGCAGCGGCTGCAGCAGTGGCAGCGCTGGCCGGAGCCCAGCGGTGGCGATGGCTTTTTTGCGGCCCTGCTGCAGGCCCCGCTGCCACCCGCGGCCTAGTAGGCGGCTTAGGGCGGCGGGGGTGCCGCCACCGGTGGCGGTGGGGCGTCCAGAGGTGGCGGTGGTGTGGCCTGGGGTGCGGCCGGGGTGGCCGGTGCAACGGGCGCTCCTGCTCCGGGTGCTGTGGCGCCTGGCTGCTCGTTGACCCCCGGGGTGGGATCGAGGTCCTGTCCCCGCGCGTCCTCGCCATCCAGTGGGGCGTCGGGGCGTGCAGGGGCATCACTGGGGCGCACCGGCGGCTTCTTGCCGCCCCGGTAGGTGTCCTGCAGATCCGGCTTGGGCGGAAACTGGCGCACCGGCAGGTCCTTGGTGATCGGCGCCATGAAGGCCCGCCAGGCGTAGGTGGCCACCACGCTGGTGCTCTTGGTTTCGCGGCTGTTGTCGTAGCCCAGCCACACCCCTGTGGTGAGTTGGGGGATCGAGCCGATGAACCACAGATCGCGGCCCCCTTCTGAGGTGCCCGTTTTGCCCGCCACCGGCCGGTCCGGCAGGGCGGCGCCGCCACCGGTGCCCGACTGCACCGCCCGCTGCAGCATCCACAGCATCAGGGCGGCGAGGTCGCTGCTCACCGCCCTGATGCTGTGGTCGCCGTCCACCCGCCGGCTCCAGAGCAGCTCGCCGTCGGGGCCGAGGATCTCCTCAAACGGCGTGGGCTTGACGTAGATGCCGCCGTTGTTGATCGCCGCGTAGGCGGCCGTCATGTCCACCACGGTCTGCTCGGTGGCGCCGAGGGCCAGGGGGAAGAAGCGCCCCAGCTCCCGCGTGATGCCGAGGCTCTTGGCCGTGTCGATCACCTTGTCAAAGCCCAGCTCCTGCAGCAGCGCCACCGCCACGGTGTTGAGCGAGTTCTGCAGGGCCACCACCATCGACACCGAGCCCATGTAGCGGTTGCCGAAGTTTTTTGGGCAGTAGCCGGCGAAGCAGCGGGCCGCATCGCGGAACACCCGCTCCGGCAGCATCCCTTGCTTCAGGGCGGTGAGATACACAAACAACTTGAAGGTGGAGCCCGGCGAGCGCAGCGCCTGGGCCGCCCTGTTGAACTGGCTGGCCTTGAAGTCGGTGCCGCCCACCATCGCCCGCACCAGGCCCGTGCCGGGCTCCATCGCCACCAGGGCTCCCTCCATGTCGCCGCTGGCGTAGGTGTTGATCGCCTTCTGCGCCTGCTGCTGCCAGGCCAGGTTGACGCTGCTGCGCACCGTCAGGCCGCCCACCTCCAGTTGCTCGGGGGTGAGCACCTTGGGCAGCTCCTGCTGCACCCAGCTGCTAAACCACGGCGCCCCACTGTCCCAGTATTTGGGCTCGGCCGGCTTCAGCTGCAGCGGCGTGGCCTCGGCCTGTTGCTGCGCGCTGGCGCTGATGAAGCCCGCCTCCTGCATGCGGCGCAGCACCACCGCCCGGCGCTCGAGGGCCAGCTCCGGGTTCACCAGGGGCGAATACACCGAAGGGGCCGGCGGCAGGCCCGCGATCAGGGCCGCCTCAGGCAGGGTGAGCTGGTCGGGGGTTTTGGAGAAGTACACCCAGGCCGCATCCGCCACGCCGTAGGCGCTGGAGCCCAGATACACCACATTCAGATACTCGGTGAGGATCTGCGGCTTGCTGAGCTGGCGCTCGAGCTTGCCCGCCAGGGCGGCTTCCTTGATCTTGCGCACCAGGGTGCGGTCCTGGCTGAGAAACACGGTGCGCGCCAGCTGCTGGGTGATCGTGCTGGCGCCCTCCTCCACCGAGCGCTGGGTGATGTTGCGCATCAGAGCCCGGCCGATGCCCACCGGGTCGATGCCGTCGTGGTTGTAGAAGCGCCGGTCTTCCGCGGCGATGAACGCCTGCTCCACCAGGGCGGGCATCGTTTCGGGGGTGAGCTTCTCGCGCGTCACCGGGCCGATTTTGTGCACCACCTGGCCGTCGGCCGAGAGGATCGTCAGGGTGCCGGGGCGGTTGAAGTGGTTGATGCCACGGGCATCGGGCAGCAGGCTGTCGAAGCCGGCCACCAGGGCCGCCTGGCCGCAGGCCACGCCCCCGCCGATCAGTGCCGCCAGCACGCTGGCACCCACCAAGTTGGTGCGGCGCGTGGGCTTGCCGGTGCGGCTCACCTCAGGCAACGAGAGCGCTGTGGCCGATGGCCAGAGCCGTCACCAGCATGCCGAGCACCAAAAAGGGCTGGGCACTGGCCTGGTATTTCACATCAAAGGCCACCGGATCGCGCAGCAGCCAGATGTCCTGGAAGGTGATCTGGGGAATGATCAGCAGCACCAGCAGCACCGCGGCGAAATGCTGGCCGATGGCGATCAGCACGGCCACCATTGCCAGCTGAAACACATCGATCATGCCGGCGCTGATCCAGCTGGCCTTCTCGATGCCGAAGGCCACCGGCAGGGATTGCAGCCCCAGGGCCCGGTCGCCCTCCACGCTCTTGAAGTCGTTCACCACGGCGATGCCCAGGCCCGCCAGTGAGTAGGCCAGGGTGAGGATCGCGGTGGTCCAGGTGAGCTGGCCAAACAGCGCCTGGCCGGCCCACCAGGGCAGGGCGATGTAGCTGGCGCCGAGGGCGTAGTTGCCCAGCCAGCCGTTTTGCTTGAGCTTCAGCGGTGGTGCCGAATAGATGAAGCTCACAAAAGAGCCACCCAGGGCCAGCAGCAGCAGCACGGGGGTGGTGTGGCCGGCCCACAGGTCGAGCCCATAGGCCACGCCCAAACCCGCTAGCAGCAGGATCCAGATCTGCGCCTTCACCTGGCCCAGCGGAATCGCGCCTGAAGGGATCGGCCGGTAGGGCTCGTTGATCGCGTCGATCTCGCGGTCGTAGTAGTCGTTGATCGTTTGTGTGTAGCCGGCCAGCAGCGGCCCGCTCATCAGCATGCAGGCGATCGAGGCACCCACTTCCGGCAGGGTCCAGTGGAAATTGCCCGATGCCGCCGCGCCACACAACACACCCCAGATCAGGGGGATCCAGGTGACCGGCTTCATCAGTTGCAGCCGGATTTTCCAGATGCTGCTGGTGCCGCTGGCACCCTTCATGCCCAGCAGCTGGCGGGCGCCGGCGCCGCTGGAGGCTTCAGGGTTGGGGCTGTTGGTCAAGGCGGGCTGTTCCGGCGAGGGGAGCTCAGGCGAGGGTGATTTCGTCGTCGAAGAACCAGGCGGTCTGACCACCACTCAGCTCCACCACCACGCCGATGCCTTTGCCGTCCACCGTGCGGAAGCCCGTCACGGTGCCGGTGGCGTCAGCCTTCAGGGAATCCACCATCTCAGTGGAGATGCGATCCCGCACCCGGGTGATTCGCACCTTCGACCCGACGTTGATGGTGGCAGCCTGGGACATGGCCGGCGCGACTGGAAAGTGGCGCAACCTTAACAGTGGCCACACAGTGCCCAACGGAGCTCGCGTCCATGGTTGCCAAGCGGATCATTCCCTGTCTGGACGTGGCCGATGGCCGGGTGGTGAAGGGGGTGAATTTCGTGGGCCTGCGGGATGCGGGCGACCCGGTGGAGCTCGCCTGCCGCTACAGCGCCTCGGGGGCCGATGAGCTGGTGTTTCTCGACATCGCGGCCAGCCACCAGGGCCGCGGCACCCTGGTGGAGCTGGTGCGGCGCACCGCTGAGGCCGTCACCATTCCCTTCACCGTGGGTGGCGGCATCAGCAGCGTGGAGGGCATCACCGAGCTGCTGCGCGCCGGCGCCGACAAGGTGAGCCTCAACTCCTCGGCGGTGCGCGACCCGGAGCTGGTGGCCCGCGGCGCCGAGCGCTTCGGCTGTCAGTGCATCGTGGTGGCCATCGACGCCCGGGCCCGCAGCGGCGAGGGCTCCGGGGCCGGTTGGGATGTGTATGTGAAGGGCGGTCGCGAGAACACCGGCCTCGATGCGGTGGCCTGGGCCCGGCAGGTGGTGGCGCTCGGCGCTGGCGAGATCCTGCTCACCTCGATGGATGGCGACGGCACCCAGGCCGGCTACGCCCTCGACCTCACCCGGGCGGTGGCCGATGCGGTGGAGGTGCCGGTGATCGCCTCAGGCGGGGCTGGCTGCATCGCCCACCTGGCCGAGGCCCTCGATCCGGGCCCCGAGGGCGGGCATGCCTCCGCGGCCCTGTTGGCCTCCCTGCTCCACGACGGCGTGCTCACCGTCGAGGCGATCAAAAACGAACTGCTGCAAAGGGGTTTGCCGATCCGGCCGCTGGCGTGAGCACCCACGTTGGCGTGTTAACGCTTGTAACGTAATGGCATTAAGGCCAGTCCCAGCCCACCATTCCGGCACTACTCCGTTTCTGGCACCACATCGCTTCCGGCACCACTCCACTCCAGGCATCACGTTGTTCTCCGCCCTGCCCGTTCTCCCTGATTCCGCGTCCACCGCAATCGCCCTCGGCATGGTGGGGGCCGTGGTGGCATTGGTGGCCTGGGCCTTGCAGCTGATGCAAGCCGCCAACGACCGCCAGGAATTTTCGTTGATGCTGGCCGGCTGCATGGTGTGCTCAGCCGCCGTTGGCCTGGCCACGGTGATGGTGCTCACCTTCACCAGTCCTGGGCGGCTGGAGGCCCGCGGTTTGCTGCCCGTTCCGGAGGTGGAAGCCGGGATCAGTCTCGATTCCATCGTGCTGCCCTGGGATGGTCAGCTTTAAGCCGGGTGATCCGGCGGCGGTGCAGGAGCTGTTTGAACAGATTGCTCCCCGCTACGACCAGCTCAACGATCTGCTCAGCTTCGGCCTGCATCGGCTCTGGAAGCGCCAGGCGATCGCCTGGTTGCACCCCCGCCCCGGCCAGCAGCTGATCGATCTTTGCTGCGGCACCGGTGATCTGGCGTTGGTGCTGGGGGCCCGGGTGCGGCCGGGGGGCTCCGTGCTCGGAATCGATGCGGCAGCGGCTCCCCTGGCGGTGGCGGCCCGGCGCGGCGCGGCCCAGCCCTGGCTGCCGCTGCGCTGGCAACAGGGCGACGCCCTGGCCACCGGCTTGGCGAGCGCCAGTTGCGATGGGGCCGTGATCGCCTACGGCCTGCGCAACCTCGCCGATCCGGGCGCTGGCCTGCGGGAGCTGCGGCGGTTGCTGCGCGACGGCGGCCGGGCGGCGGTGCTCGATTTCAACCGGCCCAGTGGAGTGGCGGCGCGTTTTCAGCGTTTGTATCTGCGCCGTCTGGTGGTGCCCACCGCCGAGCAGTTCGGCATTCCGGAGCACTACGCCTACCTCGAAGACAGCCTGCAGCGGTTTCCCACCGGGCTGGAGCAGGAGGCCCTGGCTCGGCAGGCGGGCTTCAGTGCGGCGCGTCATCGCCCCCTCGCTGGCGGCCTGATGGGGCTACTGGAGCTGGTGGCTTGAAACCCAGCGACTTGCGGCTGTCAGGGTTGATTAGTCTTCGCCAACAGGCTCGATTGTTGTGGGCCATCGTTTGAGGGCTTTGGCAACGTTTCACATCCAGCCCATCGTTGATCTGACCTCAGGGCGTGTTTGCGGCGGCGAAGTGCTGTGGCGTCCCAACAATGCTCAGCCAACGGCAGCAGACATTCAGGCCCTGGAGGTGGATCCGGATCTGAACATTGCGGTGACGCAGGACTCTTTTATTGTTGCCTTGCGGGCCCTCGACCGCATGCCGCCCCACCTTTGGTTATCGGTCAACCTGTCCTGTCAGTTCATCGGCTCCGGGTTGATGTTTTTCAGGCCCATCTCCCGGGAGCTTGGTGATCTCGACAGCCTGCGTCGTCGCATCGGCCGACGGCTGGTGGTGGAGGTGACCGAGTCTGGTGTGGCGGATCAGCATGCGTTGTCATTCATCCACGAGCTCGCAGACCTGCACACGATCGCTGTTGATGATTTCGGCACCGGCGATGCACCCCTCTCCCACATGCTGAATCTGCACTTCAGCAAGCTCAAGCTGGATCGCTCGATCGTCGCGGGCGTTGATGTGGATGGCTTCCGTCAGCGGTTTGTGAAGTGGGTGGTGTCGGGCTGCCACGCCATCGGGGTGGAGGTTTGCGCGGAGGGCGTGGAAACGGAAGCGGAAGCCAGCTTCCTCCGCAACCATGGGGTCAACCAGGGCCAGGGATGGCTGTGGAGCGAAGCGCTCCCCGTGGAGCTGTTTGAGAGCCTTGCCCTTGCCGGAGAAGCGGTGCCGGCATCGTTCGACCGCCTGCTCAACGCCCCCTGAGCTTGGACGCCTCCTGCCACACCGCCAGCCCTTCTGGGATCATCAGAGGCTCACGGCCTGCGGGTCGATCCTCGAATCCAGTTGCTGCCAGCCCGTGAACTTCCAGGACATCATCCAGACCCTCAACGGCTTCTGGGCCGAGCGCGGCTGCCTGATCCTGCAGCCCTACGACACCGAAAAGGGCGCCGGCACGATGAGCCCCCATACGGTGCTGCGGGCGATCGGCCCCGAGCCCTGGGCGGTGGCCTATCCCGAGCCCTGCCGCCGCCCCACCGACGGCCGCTACGGCGACAACCCCAACCGGGCGCAGCACTATTTCCAGTACCAGGTGCTGATCAAGCCCAGCCCCGACAGCATTCAGGAGACCTACCTCGCCTCCCTCGAGGCGCTTGGCATCCGCGCCAAGGATCACGATATCCGCTTCGTCGAAGACAACTGGGAATCGCCCACCCTCGGCGCCTGGGGCGTGGGCTGGGAGGTGTGGCTCGATGGCATGGAGGTGACCCAGTTCACCTATTTCCAGCAGTGCGGCGGCCTCGACTGCCGGCCGGTGTCGATTGAGATCACCTACGGCCTCGAGCGCCTGGCCATGTATCTGCAGGATGTGGAGAGCATCTGGGATCTCTCCTGGGATGGCAATCGCTCCTACGGCGACATCTGGCTGCCGTTTGAGAAGGGCCAGTGCACCTACAACTTCGAAGCCTCCAACCCCGAGCGGCTCAAGCAGCTGTTTGCCATCTATGAGGCCGAGGCGGCGGATCTGGTGGCCAAGCAGCTGCCGGCTCCGGCGCTGGATTTCGTGCTCAAGTGCAGCCACACCTTCAACCTGCTGGAGGCCCGCGGCGTGATCTCCGTCACCGAGCGCACCGCCACCATCGGCCGCATCCGCACCCTGGCCCGCCAAGTGGCGGAGGCCTGGTTGGCGGAGCGCGAGGCCCTGGGTTTCCCGCTGCTGGATTCGGCCAAACGCCAGCCCGAGATGGTGGCCCAAGGCGCTGCTGCTGCTGCTCCAGCGCCGTGAGGCGTCTGCTGCAGCGCACCCTGCTGGTGGCCGTGCTCGCCGGCGGCAGCTTCCAGTTGGGACGCCTCAGTGAGCGGGCGGTGTGGCCGTGCCGCCTGCGACCCGTGGCCGCCCTGGTGGCGCCGCTGCTGGGCCAGCAGATGCCGAGCCGGGAGGTTTGTGATCTGCTGCTGAAGATTCCGCGTTTTTAGGTCGGTCTTCTGGGAGCTCCGTGGGAACCCTGAGCGGGTTGCAGGCAGGGGTAAACCGTTGGCCAAGTGTCCGCTGAAACCGCTGCTCTGGGGGCTGGTGCTGGCCCTGTTGGTGTTGCGGGTGGTGATTGCGGCGTTTGCGCCGCTAGCCCCGGTAGCTGGCGATCCGGTGCTGCGGCTGCAGGCAGCGGCGTACACACCGGTGGAGCTGGAGCTGCGGGGCACCCTGCTGGGTGATCCGGTGCCCAGCGGTGGCCCGATCCCCAGCGGTGGCGCCGGCGCCTGCCGGGCCCTGCTGCAGTTGCCCGTGGGCCGCACCGAACTGCGTTTCAAGGAGTGCCCGCCGCTCCAGGAGGGGTGGCGCCTGCAGGTGCAGGGCCGCTTGCGCCAACCCCAGAGCTCGCCGCATCCGCTGCTGTCTGCCCCTGCTGAGCGTTTGGCCCGCCAGGGGGCTTTCAGCCAGCTGCAGGTGCAGGATTTCAGCGTGCTGCAGCGCCCCGCCACGCCGGTGGCGGATCTGCGCCGCCGCATGGCCCGGGCCCTGATCCAGCAGGCTGGCCCCGACCGCGGTGGCGTCCTCGCCGCCCTGGTGCTGGGCAGTGCGGTGGTGCCGCTGCCGGTGGAGCTGCGCGAAGCCTTCCGGGCCTCGGGCCTCTCCCATGCCCTGGCCGCCTCGGGCTTTCACCTATCGGTGTTGCTGGGGGTGGTGCTGCCGCTGGGCTCCCGGCTGCCGCGCTTGGGCCGGTTGGGCTTGGCCGCGGCGGCGATGGGGTTGTTCGTGCTGCTGGCGGGGCCCCAGCCTTCGGTGCTGCGCGCGGTGTTGATGGGGGCGCTGGCGCTGGGAGTGGTGGAGAGCGGCCACCGCAGCAGGCCCTTGGGGATCCTGGCGGCCAGTGCTTTGGTGCTGCTGCTGGCCCGGCCCGACTGGCTGCTGGATGTGGGTTTTCAGCTGAGCGTGGTGGCCACTGCTGCCCTGGTGATCTCGGCCCGGCCCCTGGAGTTGGGGATGCGCCGCTGGCTGCCGGGCTGGTTGGCGGTTGCCACCGCGGTGCCCCTGGCGGCTTCGCTCTACACCCTGCCGCTGCAGCTGCTGCATTTCGGTGTGGTGCCGCTCTATGCCGTGCCCGCCAACCTGGCGGTGGCGCCGCTGCTGACGCCCCTCACCCTGGGAGCGATGGCGCTCGCTTGTTTGGCGGTGCTGCTGCCGCCGTTGCTGCCCCTGGCCACCGTGCCCATCGACTGGCTGTGTCGGCTATTGGTGCTGGTGGTGAAGGCCTTTGCGGCCCTGCCCATGGCCCAGTGGCAGCTGGGGCGGCCGGCGCTGTGGCTGGTGCTGCTGCTGGCCTTGGCCGTGATCGCTCTGGCGGTGCCGGGCCTGACCCGGCGCTCGCGGCTGCTGGGCGTGGGGCTGCTGACCCTGGTGGTGGCGGTTCATCTCAGCCTGCTGGGTGCCGACCAGCTGCTGCTGGTGCACCAGGGTCGGCTGGATCTGCTGGTGGCGCGGCATCGCGGCCGGGCGGCACTGGTGAGCAACTCGGCCGATGGCTTCAGCTGCAGTGTGGCCAGCCAGCTGGCCCGTGGGCTGGGGGTGCAGCGCTACGACTGGGCTCTCCTGCTCGATCCCCTGGCCCCCGAGCAACCGGCCTGCTGGCAGGGGCAAGCCGGCCTGGTGCTGGCCAGCGCCGACGGCAGTGTGCCGCTTCAGCCCGGCCAGCGCCTGGCCAGCCGGGGGCTGAGTGCCGCCCCGGTGGCGATCGAAAGCCGGGCGATGCAGCTGCAGGTGGGCCGCTGGAGCTGGTTGCTCTTGCCCGATCGACAGGCGCTCTGGGCCTGGCAGGGACGTGTCGACACCGGTGATCCGGCACGTCTTGATGGCGTGTGGCTCGGCTTCCGCCCCGCACCCCGTGAGCGTTCCCAGCTCCAGGCCCTCGGTGCCGAGCGGGTGTGGCTTAGCGGAGGCGCCCCACCGGGCTGGCCCGGAAGCTGGGCGGCCAGCGGCCCCAGTGGATCCCTGCAGGCCGCTCGGGGCTGATCGATCCTTAAAGTGCGTCAAGCCTGCGGGCTGTTGGAGAGGTGGCTGAGTGGTCGAAAGCGAACGACTCGAAATCGTTTGAAGGGAAACCTTCCGTGGGTTCGAATCCCACCCTCTCCGTTTTGACAGGATCCGAAGGGATCCGCAGAAATCCCAAAACCCCTGCGGGGCAGGCGATCTGAGCTTTTGGGTTGTCCGGGGAGTCCCGGGGAAAACCCGCTACAGCCGCTGCGGATGACGGTATTTTTGACGGTATAGCCAGCCGGGTCCGGGCCTATACCGTCACCTGGCTTGCCCAGCCGCCGACATCCCCTCCCGCGCCAGCGTTTCGGCGCTGTCCGCCATGCTCAGTGACAAGGCGATCCAGGCCCTGCGGCCCGACCCGGAACGGCCGGGCACCAAGCACCACGATCGTGACGGCCTCTACCTCTGGGTGGCGCGCTCCGGCTCCAAGACCTGGCGCAAGGACTACCGCTGGCAGGGAGCACGCCGCACCTTCACCATCGGCGCCTACCCGGCCGTGCGGCTCGCCGATGCCCGCAAGCAGGCCCTTGAGCTGAACAGCTGGATCAAAGCGGGCATCGATCCACGCACCCAGGCCCCAACGCAGCAGCGCAAGCAGGCCGAAAGCAGCAGCCGACCTTTCGTCCAGATCGCCCAGGCCTGGTTTGACCATCACAGCGCCAGCTGGAGCCCCCGCTATTGCAGAGACATGCGGGAGAAGCTTGATCACTTCGTCATACCTGCACTGGGTCCACTCGATATCGAGGCGATCACCCGCAGCGACATTGAAACCCGTCTGCTCGCGCCCATCCTTGCCAGGGGCGCCAATGAACAGGCCCGCCGCTGCAACGACGTCACCCGCCGCGTGATCGAGCATGCCGTTGACCTTGAACTTCGGCAGGACAATCCCGCCGTCAAAGCCCGCAAGGTCATCGCCGCCACCCGCGTCACCCACTACCACCGCATCAGCTGGGTGGAGCTACCCGAGCTCCTGACGGTGATCGATCAGTTTGAGCGGCAGCGGCTGGCCGAGCGCAGCAGCCTCATCGCTCTGCGCCTGATGATGCTCACCCTGGTGCGGCCCAGTGAACTGCGGGAAGCCCGTTGGAGCGAAGTGGATACCCAAGCGGGTCAGTGGATCATCCCTGCTGAACGCATGAAGACCCGCGTTCGCCACATCGTGCCTCTCTCATCACAGGCGCGGCTGTTGTTCGACCTGCAGCGGCCGATCACGGGCCACACCGATCTGGTCTTTCACACCCCCAACCACCGCGGCAGCGGCGAGCTGCGGGTGATGAGCAATGGCTGCCTCTCGATGCTGCTGCGGCGCATGGGCTTCCAGGGGCGCCAGACACCCCATGGCTTCAGGGGCTTCGGGCAGACCAACTGCATCGAGCAGCTCAAGATCCCCCGGGTGGTCACCGAAAAGCAGCTGGCCCATGCCGATGGCAACAGCGTCAGCCGCGCCTACGACTGGGCCGAGTACCTCGAGGAGCGCTCCGAGATGTTGCAGCGCTGGGCCGATCTGCTCGATGTGGTGGCCGTCGCTGCCGGTCTGGTGCCGGTCTCAGAGCTGAGCGCAGTGATGGCTGCTCAACCGTCAGCGCCGCAGGCGGCCTGACGCTTCGAGGTGATCCAGTCCTCCAGCTCCTGCTGGGACCAGGCCACCGCCCGCGGTCCAATCACGATCTGTCTGGGGAACTCGCCTGTGGAGATCAGGCTGTAAATGGTGGTGCGTGAAAGGCCGACCCGGTGGATCACCTCCGGGAGCCGCAGCAGTCGATCGGTTGCGGATGTCATGGCTGATGGTCTGGTCCTCAGATTTGTGTCTTGGATGGGTTGGTGCCTTTTCAGTTGGCCTGCTGCAGCAAGGCCACCACTGCCGGATCCCAGAGGATCTGCTGGCGGCGCTCTCCCCGACTGCAGAGCGGCAGAGCGACGCCCCAGTCGCGGCCGGCTTCTGTGAGCTGCCAGTCGTCGTCCTCATTGCGCTGCTGCAATCCAGCGGCAGCGAGCCGCTGGTTGGTGTGGCGGAGCGAGCGATCCAGCTGCTCGGCCAGCTGATCGGCCGTCAGCCAGGCCACCCGTGGGCGGGTAGGGAAGCATTCCTGCACCTCAACACCGGCGGGAGCGCTGTTGGCCTGGATCTGCTCCAAGACGCTGAGCAGGGCCTCGGCATGGGACACGCCGGTGAGGTGGATGATCTCGTCAGCCCCGCGCAGCACTTCGGCTGCGGTCTGCCTGCGGATCGCGTCGATGCTGGGTCGCGGCAGCTCCCCGTTGCCCTCTTGGCGGCGCTGCAGGGCGGGCAGCAGCTCATGGGTCAGCCAGCGCCGCATGCGCGGTGCGCTGGGGTTGTCGCTGTTCAGCAGCCGGCGCAGCAGCGCGGCCTCGTTGATCAACGCCAGGGTGAAACCACCGGCGCCGGGACCCTCTTCTGAATGGAGGCAATGCTCCTCCTCGCGCCGGTTCGCCATCGCCCAGACCATCGGGTTCTCCGCCAGCGCGGCGCAGGCATCGGCGACGACGATCCAGGCCTCGCCCTGCTGATCGGTGCTCACCCGAATGCGGTGCCCCTCGAACAGGTAGGGCACCAGAGCGGACGTGTTGGTCATGGCTTGAACGGTGAGGGGACAGGGATGTCATGCCGCGACGCGATACCTGCAGGGGTGAATGACCCAGCGGCCGCAGCCACCCGTTCCGGCACTGGACCCGCCAAGACCAACAGAACCGTGCTCAGCTGCAGGGCCAGCACCAACCACAGCAGCCACTGCAGTTGCCGCAGGCTGCTCAACCGCACGGTGGTGGTGATCGGCCGGCGCGTGCGGCAGAAGGCCGGCAACTGCGGCTGGGCCAAGGGCCGCGGCGTGCGGCCGGGGTGTTGGGGGTGTGCCATCAGAACGGCACCTCCTCATCGGCGAACTCATCGCCGTAGTCGTCGCTATCGGCCAGTGGGATCGCCTGCTGCTGACGGGCCGCCGCCTCATCGGAGCGGTAGGCCTGCTCCGCCGCTTCGATCCAGGCCGGATCCGTGCCCTCGCGGATGCTCAGCGGCCCGTAGAAGCCGATGGTCACGTTGCGGGGCACCGCGTCGGCGGCCGCCTGGTCTTCGATCTTGGGGCCCTTGGGGTTGCCGTCCTGGTCGTACTGCTGGGCCCAGCGGGTCTCCAGCACCAGCACATCGCCCACGTTCAGCCGGCCGCGGCGGTGCTGGCGGCGTGCTTCGATCCACTCGCCAAAGCCCTTGGCCTTGAGGATCAAGCGCACCCGATCCCCCGGTGCCGGCACACCGCCCTCATCGCCGATGCGGGCCTCCATCGTCGTGCCCGGCATGGCGATCGCATGCACGACCATTTCCTGCTTCACCTTGGGCCGGCCCTGACGGTCGGTGCCGTTGGGGATCGGCTCCATTGCGCCGCTGGTGAGGTTCTTGCGCAGCCGGTCGCGCTGCTCGGGCCGCACGATCGCCAGGTAGGCCACCTCGCCGAGGCGTTGCTGACGGATCACCGGCGCCGCGATGCGGCTGCCGTCGTTGAGTTCAATCGCCATGGGACTTGCTGTTCAGGGTGGAGGGGGAAGAGGTCAGGGGAAGCAGGGGTTCGAGGCCAGCGCCCAGCCGCAACAGGTGATGGGCGGCGCCGGAGAGGCTCAGCTGGTGCTCCGCCGACAGCTGCCGCACCTGGCGGTAGACGTCGCTGTGCACGCAGACGCAGAGGTAGTGGCGGCCGTGCTGAACCCGGGGCTGGGGCCTGGCGTAGGCGCGGCGGCACACGCTCACGACTTCACCCCCGCCAGTTCGCGCTCAAACAGGTCGATGAAGTCCTTGTGACGCCGCTGGGTGATGCGGTCCCTGATCATCCGCACCTCCCTGGGCACCTTGAAGTGGTGGCGGAACTCGACCGTGAACCGCTTGCGCGCTTCCTGAGGCATGGCCCCGAGGAACTTGTGCAGGGTGGCGATCTCGTCTGCAGTCAGCGGCTCCAGGCCGGGGTCGCTGGATTCCGGGGCATCGGGAGCGGCGGTGTCCCACTCGTCGTCTGTGGAGTCAGGGTCGTCAGCAGCAGGGGCGGAGGCCGCTGTGGTGGCGCTTGTAGATGTCACGCCGGCGGAGCCTGAATCCAATGACTGCGATTGCTTCGGCTCGATAGTCCGAGGAGATCCGCCCACGGGAATGCCCAGCAGGCCCGCCAACAGGGAAGCGGTCAGCGCATACCAGGCCGCACTGCCCTCCTGGGGTGCCTGGGCTTCGCTGAACTCCTCGGCGCCGCCGCGGTGCCGCAGCGTCACCCGCAGCACTTCATGCTCCTCATTGATCAGCTTCTGGGCGCTGAACGAGAAGCCCAGGGCAAAGGCTGGCGCAGCCGCCTGAACCACCTCCTGCATGGAGGTTTCGGCGATGGCGGCCATCTGGGACTGGAACTGGGCTAAGCCCTCCGCCCACTGGGCACGGGCCTGCTCACGGCTCTGCAATAGGGCCTGGTTGAGATCAAAGGCGGAGGTGGGACCTGGCGTCGGCTCCATCCGCCCGCAAGGGGTGGTGGTCATCGAAGGCACTGCGGGACCGGCGCCCGCTTACCTCTGATATTAGCGGCTCGCTAATCCGAACTTGTGCCCAATGATGCGGAATCATCGGCTATGCCGAATCTGCATGATTGCGGCGGCTCAGTCTCCGCCTGCCTTGCTCTCCCAGTCCTGCAGCCAGCGCTGCGGCAGCCACGCCTCCCCGTCCCACATTCCCTGCAGCTGCTCGGAGGAGTAGGGCTCAAAGCCGGCCAGCATCGCCTGAAAGGCTTGCCGTTGCTTGGCTGGCGCTGCCTTGGCAGCCGAGGTCAGGGCCTCCATCACGCCGATGCCGTGCTGCTTGGCCGTCTGCACCAGCTGGCCGCGCCACTGCTCGCTCAGCTTTGCCGCCTCTGCGGCATCGACCTCTGGCTGGGCCGGCACGGCAGGCGCCTGATAGGCGGTCGGCACCGGCAGCAGGCCCAGGTGGCAGCTCCAGAACTCCGCCGGTCCCCACACCTGCCCCTCGTCATCCATCAAGGGGCTGGCCTGGCTGATCAGATCCTTGAGGGCCCGGGTGCGCACGCCACTGAAATCCCTGGCGGCCAGGCGGCGATTGACTTCGGCCAGGGCAAAGAAGCTCTCCGGCCGCGGCTTGGGTGCCTTGCCGTTCTCGAACACGCTCAGAGTGCTGGGGGCCATCACCTCAAAGCCGGCCTCCTTGGCCCACTTGTAGGCGGTGTACTGCGTCCAGTTGTTGAGCTCCCGCCAACGCCTGAGCATTCGGCCGAACTGCTGGCCGGCCTCGAGCTGCTTGGCCTCGATGTACCGGTACTCAGAGCTCATCAGGACTGGGATCTGGCCATTAGCGAAAGGCTAAGGCATCCCATTCATGAACATGAAAGGGTGGCGTATCCGTTTCAGAGCGGTGTGGGCACTGGCGACCCTGTCTTGGATGGTCGGCCTGACTTCCCTCGACCAGCGCTGGTGACGGGGCGATGGACTTGGCGCCGCCCTCCCCGCCGGGCGTAGGGCGACGGTTTCACATTGCCCATCGGCACCACCCAACCGCAGGTGACCAGCGGTGCTGGCCAGCAGATGGCGTCGCGCAGAAGTCGCTCCAGCTGCTCGCGTTGCTCCGGCTCCAGCAACGCCACGGGCTCGACGATGCGGCTGTCCGGGCCAAGAGTCCAGTCGTCGCGCTGGCAGCCGTACTCCCAGTCGCGCCCATCGGGGGATCGAGCCCAGAGCAGCGCCCCAAGCCGATCACGGTCGATGTTGATCTGCAGCTGCCAGCCGCTGGCCAGATCGAGCTGCATCCGCCCCCACCAGATCTCACTCCAGGGCTTATCTGCCAGGAAGGCCTCCCCCGCCAGAACGGCCAGCAAGGCCTGCTGGATCTCGGCGGCGCAGCAACGGCTCAGGGGGAGCAGAGCGGGTGACGCAACCCATTGCCACGGCACCAGAGCGCCCACTCCCCAGGGGCGATCGGGCTCCCGCAACATCGGCAATGGCCGGGATGGCGCACACGAATCCGCCGAAATCCGGAGGTTTCGCCTGGCGTCTGCCCACCGGCCGGCCTGTGGGGTTGCGCCGGCATGGGCTGGGCAGCAAGACAGTGGGGCGCAACCTGCAGCCCGTGCTCGCGAATCAGGCGACAGGCCAGAAAGGCGCTGGTGCGCGCCTCCTCCAGGTGCGGTGAGGCGCTCATCGCCACCAGCTTGCGGACCTTCTCCGCCGCCCGATCCGCCGCCGCCGCGCTGTCGACCATGACCCACTCATGAGCTTGATCAGCTTAGCGAGCCTGTGCCAGGCTAAATGAGCCAATTCGACATACCGAGGTCGCCATGCCCTCGATGATGACCCCGCTCTCCGTGCAGTTCACGCTTGAGCAGCGCGACTGGCTGGATGCGCGCACCCGCGGTGGCGTGCTCTCGCGCTCCTCGGTGATCCGCCTGATCGTGGCCGAGGCCATGGAACGCGACCAGCTGGCCAGCAAGCCCCGTAAGCGCCAGGGGCTCGATGGCCAGCGCTGAACCGGTCGCTGCCCCGGCGCAGGCCTACATCGACCGCGCTGCCGCCCAGCAGTTCCTCTCCCTGCTGGGCAAAGACCCTGCCTGCGCTCGGCTGCGCGCCTTTCCTCACCGCGCCAACCCCGCCAAGGGACGGATCGGGGCTCGCAAAGGCCCATTTGATCTGGAGGCAGCTGAGCAGTGGCAGCGCGAGGGCCGCGGCGTCTACCTGGTGATCAACGACGGCGGCGACCGCAAGAGCGAGATCACGGCCTGCCGGGCGTTCTTCGTGGAGTGGGACGACCGGCCGATCGATTGGCAGCTGAATGCCTGGCGGCAGCTGGGCCTGCCGGAGCCGTCGCTGATCGTGCTCAGCGGCGGCAAATCCGCCCATTGCTACTGGCTGCTGGAGCTGCCGATCCCGCCGCAGGAGTGGGAACCGCTGCAGGCGGAGCTGATTGCCTACGCCGGCGGCGATCCCCACTGCAAGGACGCCTCGCGGGTGATGCGCCTGCCGGGCTGCTGGTATGTCGACGCCAGCGGTGAGCCCACCGCTCTGGTGGAGCTGGTGCATGTGAGCGGACAGCGCTACTCGCCGGATGACATCGCCCTGGCGCTGCTGCCCGATGAGTTCGCCGAGCCCGTTGCAGGCACAGCACCGCAACAAGAGGTTCCGCTGGAGCAGCCCAGTGAGGGTTCAGCCGATGGCATTCCGCTGCCCGAACTGGGCGACGAGGACTTCGGGCCGCCGCGGCCGCTCGATCAGATCCGCACTGCCCTGGCTGCCATCCCCCGCCGGGTGGCCGGCAGCAACACCTACGCCGACTACCGCAACATCCTCTGGGGCCTGATCCAGGCCTGCGAGCAGGCCGGCCACGACCGTGAGCTGGCGATCGCCCTGATGGAGGCCCACAGCCCCTCCACCAGTTGCGGCTGGGATATCCGCCAGGTGGCCAGCTCCGGCGGCGAGCAGATCAGCGCCGCCACCTTCTGGTTCCACGCCCGTCAGCGCGGCTGGTTGCCGCCGGAGCCTGCCCACACCCCCTGGCCCCCAGGGGCTCAGGCTGCAGGCAGCCAGCGCAGCCAGGGCGACGCCAGCGGTCGCCATCCCGGTGGCAAGAGCAGCGACCGCACCAGCAGCAACCCCAGGGGCACCAAGGGATCTGCGCCTGGAGCTGGTCCGCAGCGCTTCTCGCCTCGGCCCGACAGCCAAGTGCGCTGGGGAAAGGTGCACCTGCCGATCCCACGGCGGCTGCAGGCGCTGGAGCACTGCATTCGCTCCCTGGTGGCTCGGGAGCGCAACAGCCTTTGGCGCTACGCCCGCGTGCGCGAGGCCCACGCCGCTCTGCAACTCAAGACCGCCCTGCGGCTGCAGGAAATCAGCCAGCTCACCCTCGAGGCCCTCGACATGCGCAACGGCAACCGCTTTCACGCCCTTACAGAAGACGAACGGGCTGCCATGCCCCCACCGGCGGTGCAGTGGGAAATCCCGCTCTGCATCCCAAAGCAGGACCTGACGATCGTGGGCGGCCGGGCCAAGGTGGGCAAGACCAGGCTGGTGCACGCCCTCGCCCGCTGCCTGCTCTGCGCTGAGGACTTTCTTGGTTTCGGGGCGCCGGAGTTGCCAAGGTCGGTAATCCTTGTGACCGATGACCAGGGCGACGGCGATACAGCCCAGATGCTGCAGCAGCTGGGGATCTGGGATCACCCGCTGCTGCTCTGGTCACGCAGGTTCCGCGTCACCGAGGCCAACCTCGATGCCCTGCTGGCCTGCCTGGCCGAACACCCTGGCGCGGTGGTGATCCTCGACTCGTTGCGCTCGATCACCCGCAGCTGCTGCTTTGGCGAGAACGACCCGGAGATGGGCTCGCTGATCTACGACCTCAAGCACCAGATCACCGATGCCGGCGGCACGCTGCTGCTGATTCACCACTGCAACAAGGCCAACGACACCACCGGCACCGAGGCCCTCTCGGGCCACAACGCCATCGCCGGTGCGGCCAACACGATCCTCACGCTGCACTACCTGGCCAAGGGCAACCGGCTGATCAAGGATTCGCCCCAGCGACGCCTGGTGCGCGAGGCCCGCTCAGGCCCGCCGGCTGATCTGGTGGTGGCGCTCGATGGCAGCAGCGGAGCCTTCTCAAGCCTCGGCACCTATGACGCTCTGCAGGAACAGCAGGAGCAGGAGAGTGATCTCGATCGCGCCGGCCAGCGGGTGCGCAAGGCCAGCGAGAAGCAGAAGGAAGCTCTGCGCTACCTCCAGGTCCTGCACACCAATGGCCTGGCCGGGGTAGGCCTGCTGGAGCTGCTGCAAGCCATCGGCATGGCGCCGACGGAGGCGCGGCTCAAGCGGGACCTGGAGGGGGACGCGCTGACCACCTACAAGGCCATGGGCCGTTTCCTCGGCAGCCTGGACGGATTGGTTACAGCCACCAGGGTGGGTACCAGCGGCGCGAGCTACTACCTCCGTTATGGGCTCAGCGATGCCGGCGCGGAGTGGCTGGCGCGTGAGTTCGATCTATAGGGGGTGGATCCTTGCGATTCTTTGGATCTCCCTGCGGCGCAATTGATCTGACGCACCCGGCACAACGGACTCTCTCGGGACTCTTTGGATTCTTTGCTGGCCATCTCCGCTTTGACGCTGCTCACGGGCAACTGATCCACAACCGATGGAGAAGGGCTTGGATTCATGGGATTCTTTGGCTTCCGCATCGGCGCAAGCGCTTTGGCGCCCCACCCAGGGTGGATCCGATCTGGATTCTTGGGATTCTTTGCGGCTCGTCCCTCCCTGGAACGGAAAGTCCCTGGGGATCAAAGAATCCAAAGTATCCAAAAAATCTCACGTTTGATCTTCTGCCCAGATCCCCTGCGCTGCAACGGGGTCCAAAGAATCCAACCAATTTGGTGTATCACGTGAGGTTTTGGTGATCAGGCGTCCTTTCACCCCAACCAGTAACTCTGCTGTCGCTCTCCCCAGCGACTGGTTGCCACCCATCCCGGGCCTGCGGCGCACTGACCCGGAGCACCGCTACTGGCTGGGGGAGCACCTGTTTGCGGTGTCGGTCACCGGCGTGGTCGGCTCAGCCAAGAGCGACTGGGCGATGGCGCGCATCGAGGCCACTCGCCACCTCTGGGAGCCGCGGGGCCACACCGTGCACCTGGCGCTGGAGGCGCTGCTCAAGGCCCGCTTCCATCCGCAGCCCCAGAAGCGGGAGCAGGCGGCCCAGCTGATTGAGGAGCTGCGGGCCTCGGACTACCGGGACTGGATCGAGCCGCTGCTGGCCCACCCCCACTGGCAGCAGGTGACAGTGATCGCCTCAGAGCGGCCCACCTGCTGCCTGGTACGCAACCTGGCCGGCACCTACGACACCGGCTTCATCCAGCAGGCCAGCGGCCTGCGGGTGCTCGCCGACCTCAAGACCCTCTCGCGCCCCGGGTCCGGCAGCTACTGCACCCGCGCCCAGCTGGGCGGCTACATGGCCCTGGAGTCGACCTGGGGCGTGCACTACGACGCCGGCCAGACGATCTGGGCCCGGCCGGGCGAGACGCGCTTCTCGCCGCTGTACTCCCGCGAGGAGTGCCTGGCGGCCTGGGCAGCGGCGTGGGCGGGCTACGTGAGCCGCTTCCGGCCGTGGTGATCCACTATCCGAGCCGATTTATTCGGACTATCGAGCCGCTATAGTTTGTTGCGGGTCGCTTGCCTGCGCCCTTCGCTCCTTTGCTGGCTCTGTTGATGGCTGCCACCACCGCCAGCTCTGCTCCCCTGGCCGGCGCCGTTCTGGATGCGCTGCTCGATCGCATCACGGCCCTGAAGCTGCAGCAAAAAGCACTCGAAGCCGAGCTCTCGCCGCTGCTGGAGCAGCTCAACGGTGCCCTGGAGGCCGGCGAGCTGGATGCCTCCTTCTCCCACAACGGCTGCAGCTTCTCCTGGTCGGCTGGGCGCACCAGCTATGCCTATCCCGAGCCACTGCAACAGCAGGAGCAGGCGCTCAAGGAGGCCCAGCGGCTGGCGGTCGCCACCGGCACCGCCACCGCCAAACACGGCAAGGCTTTCTGGACGATCAAGCCGGGCCGGAGCTGAACGATGGCCAATCCCCAGAAGCGCAAGGGGGATGCGGCCGAGCGAGAAGCGGCCCAGCTGCTCAGCGACCTTCTGGGCCTGACGGTGCGCCGAAAGCTCGGCGCCGGCCGCACCACCACGGCCGGGGGTGACACCGGCGATCTCGATGGCGTGCCGGCCCATGTGATCCAGGTGGCCAGCTGGGCCAACACCGCCGCCGCAGCCCGCCTCAAGCCAGACGAGGCCGCCCTGCAGGCCGAGCACGCCGCTGCGGCGTTCGCGGCGACGTTGGTGCGCTTTCGCGGCGGCACCTGGCGGGTGGTGCTCACCCCCGAGCAGTGGGCCGCCTACGTGCGGCTGATCCTGCGGGAGGGCCTGCTGTGAGCAAGCAGTCCACCGCCGCGACCCATCTGGAGGTGGATGCCGATCAGGCTGTGCTGGAGGAGCTCCGCCAGGCGCCGTCCCTGCAGGACGCCGATGGCGCGCCCCTCTGGCCAAGAGTTGCTGTGGATGCCAGCCGACCGGTGGGCAAGGGCAATCCGCCTCGCGGTCGTCGCAGCCAGAGCCACAAACCTCGCGCTACCCACATGGAGGTGGAGACGCGCATTGCCGAGGCGCAGCTGTGGGTCGCCCAGCGGCTGCCATTGGCGCAGATGAGGGAAAAAGCAGCCCAGAACTGGGGAATCACCAACATCAAGACCGTCAGCAAATACCTGGCGCTGGCGCGGCAGCGGATGGTGGAGGAGCTGATCTCCGACCGCCGCCGCCACCAGGCCGAGCAGATCTTTGCCCTCAACGACTGCGCCCGCCGGGCGATGGATGCGGGCCAATTCAATGCCGCCGTCGGCGCCTTCCGCGTGATCGCCGAGATCGGCGGGCTGCTGCGCGCTCCGATCAAGCCCCCCGAGGCGAAGACCTGATGGGGCGTATCGCTGCCACCCTTCGACCGCCTGCCTCGTCAGGTCAGGACGGCGGCCTTCTGCTGGATCCCGCCACCGACCTCTGGGCCGACTGGGGCCTGCTCGGTGTGCCTGATCCTGACCGGCCGACAACGACCCGCCAAGGCCTGCTGTTTCGCGACTTCATCCACAGCGCCTTTCCCGCCTTCCAGTTCCACCGGCTCTCAGAGCTCCTGATCGACCTGCTCCAGCAGGTGGCCGACGGCCAGCTCACCCGCCTGATCGTCTGCTGTCCGCCGCGCCACGGGAAGGCCTGTAGTCACGACACTCCCGTGCCGACACCAATGGGCTGGCGACGTCACGGAGATCTCAGGCCCGGTGATCAGGTGTTCAGTCCCGATGGCAAGCCCATCCGTGTGCTCGCCATGTCAGGCGAGACCACCATGACGATGAAGGTGACCACCAGCCGCGGTGAGGAGATCTGGTGCCACCCGCAGCATGAGTGGACCGTCTGGAGCCGCAGGAGTCGCCGTTGGCAGACCCTGACCACAGCGGAGCTGGCCAGCCAGGAACTCCACAGCGGCGTGCTTGGACAACGCGGCAGCCGCTTCCTATTCCAGCTGCCCCATGCGGCCCCACTGCACTACCCGAGCCAGGAGCTGCCCTTGGACCCTTACGCCCTGGGCTACTGGCTGGGCAACGGCACCACTGGTGCACCTTGTGTCACCCACGACTGCAGGGACCGCGAACCTGTCGTGGCGATGATCCGCGCCGGTTATGCGGTCTCTGCGGTCCACCGCCATCGCGGCGCGGGCTATGAACGGGTGCAACGCACGGCTCTGGCGGGACTGCTCACCAGGCGAGGTATTCCCTCTCCCCTGCGCTGTGATCTGCAGGCTGCTGGTGTGCTCCGCCGCAAGCACATCCCTGAGCGCTACCTGCGCAGCGGCATGGAGCAGCGGCTTGAGCTGCTGGCGGGTCTGATCGACAGCGATGGTCACGTGGACCCCAAAGGCCGGGTGCGCTTTGTCACGACCAGCGCCGAGCTGGCCGATGGTGTGTTGGACCTGGCGGAGGGCCTGGGCTTTCGCCCCTACCGGATGGAAACACCGGCGGCGACCAGCAGCAGTGGCGTGATCGGTCGCCATGCGGTGATCACGGTGGGGTTTCAGCCCACCATGCCGATCCCGACCCGGCTGCAGCGCAAAGCGATCCACCGCCTGGTCCGGCAGCGGCGGATGGCGATCGCGCGGGTGGAGGCTGACCTCCGCTCAACGCGCCGGGGCCGCTGCATTCAGGTTGACCGCCCTGATGGCCTGTACGTGGTGGGCCGTCAGCTCACCGTCACCCACAACAGCCAGCTGGTGTCACGCCTGTTCCCGGCCTACTGGGTGAGCCGGCACCCCGAACTCTTCTGCGCCATCGCCAGCTACTCCGGCGAGCTGGCCTATGCCCACAGCCGAGAAGCCCGGCACTACTACCGGATCACCGGCCACGCCCTCTCCAAGGACTCGGCCGCCGTGGGCAACTGGCTGACGCCCCAGCGGGGCGGCTGCATCGCTGCCGGCGTGAGGGGGCCGTTCACCGGCAAGGGCTACAACCTCGGGATCATTGACGACCCCTACAAGGGCCCCGAGGACGCCAAGTCGGCGCTGCAGCGCGAGCGGCTGATCGACTGGCTCAAGAGCGTCTGGTTCACCCGCGCCGAACCCGGCCTCACAGCCGAGGGAGCTCTGCTCCCAGCGGCCCAGGTGGTGGTGCAGACCCGCTGGGACCACCACGACATGACCGCCTGGCTGCTGGAGCAGGAGAGCCAGGAGAACCCGGAGCACTGGACCGTGCTCAACCTGCCGGCCATCGCTGAGCCGGAGGCGATCTCTATGCAGATTCCGCATACCTGCAAGAAAGTCGCGGACTGGCGCCAGCCAGGCGAACCGCTTTGCCCGGAGCGGGTACCGCTGGCGGTGCTGCAGCGCATCCGCACCCGCCTGGGCTCCTACTGGTGGAACGCCCTCTACCAACAGCGGCCCAGCCCCGCTGAGGGCTTGCTGTTCCGCAAGGGCTGGATTCAGCCGCCGCTGCCGGTCGCTCCCGGCCAGCTCCGCCGTTACGCGCCGCTGGTATTGAGCTGCGACCTGAGCTTCAAGGACGGCAAGGACAACGACGCCTGTGGTTTTGCCCTGCTGGGCCTGCTGGAGCCGCAGCGCCACCCGACAGCCGAGGCGCGCCGGCAGGGCCTGGCGTTGGCCGCCAACGCCGCCGGGGCTCAGGGAATACCCAGGGGTGTGAATGCCACTCACTCCCCTGCTGGTGCCCCTGACCCGTGGGCGGAGCTGCAGGTCGAGGCGCTATGGGCCCATCGGCAGCGGCTTGATCTGCCGGGGGTGATCAAGTTCCTGCTGGCTTCACTTGCCTCCCTGGAGCGCCAGGGGCTGCGCCCCAACGCGGTGCTGATCGAAGACGCGGCCAACGGTCCGGCCGTCTGCCAGCTGCTCAAGCGTCAGGTGCCGGGGCTGATCGCCATCCCGCCCAAGGGCAGCAAGGCGTCGAGGGCTCATGCCGTTGCGCCGCTGGTGGAGGCGGGCCAGGTGCGCTTTGCCCGCAAGGCCGACTCCCTTGTGGAAGAACTGCTGGCCTTCTCGCCCCGCGGCGGTGTCGACGACCAGGTGGATGCCTTCTGCCAGGGCGTGCTCTGGATCGAGGCCCAGTTCTGGCGCGGCCGGGGCTCCGGCAGCTCGCCGGTGCCGATGGTGTTCAGCCGCTGAGCGATGACGGTCGCCATCGCCCGGCCACTACGCACCCCGGCCTGTCGCGTTGCAGCGGCAGCAGGCCAGCTGGCCCTGCCGTTGCGGCCGCCTGTGGTGGCCAGCTGCGTGGCGCGGCGTCCGCGCTGCCCCCAGCGTGCGCGGCCCGCGTCCTGCCAGCAGGCGGTTCAGTTGGTGATCGCTTTCCCGGCCAAGCCTCGGCGACACAGGCCAGTGAACCCCCACGCTGCGGCCAATGCCCTGGCACTGCAGCACCGCGACATCGCCAAGACCGTGGCCGGCAACATCTCCCGCCGCACCGGCCATCCCAAGGACGACCTGGAGCAGATCGCCATGCTTGGCATCCTCCAGGCCGCCCGCCGTTATGTGCCGGAGCGGGGGCCATTCAGGCCTTATGCCCGCACTTATGCCAACGGGGAGGTGTATCACTACCTCAGGGACAAGGGTTTTCTGATCAAGGTGCCGGCCTCTTGGCGGGAGTTGCATGCCAGGGGGCAGAAGCTGCTCAGGCTGGGCACACCTTTCAGGGAACTACCCGAGCGGCTGGGGATTAGCGAGGAGCGGTGGGGGGAGATTGTGTTGAGCTGCAATCAGCGTGTAGTGGCATTTGAGATGGGGAGTGAGTGACGCTTGTCATCCCCCGCCCGAATCGACTACTTCTGATGGCAGGCTTATTAACTGAGTTAAGTGAACGATGCTGTCAGATGTTTTGCATGTACTCTTGGAAGATTGGCAATAGCAAATCAGATTCAACAGGTGTGAACTCTGGTGATCTTGCGAAAAATACGTAGTCAAAGGATTGTTCAGCGCGGTAATCTAAGCAACTGATTTTATGAAAGGGCAATGTCGGCCCTCTTTGCTCCACGCCAAAATTTACATAGGAAGGCTCTGAAACGAGGAGCCTCCTTAGGCGTTCTGGGGGACAACGCTTCAATTCTATTTCGTTTGAGGCAACATCAAAATCTTTAAAGTGGAAATGCATAGCATCATTGCCGCCTTGCGGATGGTGCACATATGTCAGCTTGCTCAGCCAGCCACAAGCCGCGGCAAATGCCAGATAGTTTCCGGCATTCATGTACTCCCAGCCGACCTTTGGATTCGTTCTTTCTTCAATTGGCAAGTGAAGTAGTTCACCCATAAGATATGCCCACCCAGGATCACCAAGCCCTAGGTCTGCATGTGAATCTGGGTGAACAACTTCGAATGGAGCCTCTGCTTCTCCCGACTCGATCAGATTACGCCATATATAAAAAACTTCGTGATGATTATCAACAATCCTGCCAGGAATCCTATGAGTTCTTCTCAGCCCGCAGGCCCCCTCGAGGAATATTCTTACTTCTGATTCGCTCCAAGTCCAGTATGTATCGCTTGAAAGCCTCTCGCCAGCCTGACACCAATAAGCAGGTTCATTAACGAATAGGTCAATGTCGACATCAAGAATGCGTAATGGCGTCATCTAAATCCTGCTCCTGAGAGGCTGACAAGGAGTTTGCGGTAACGAAGCATAGAGATGATGGCGACTTGTCCACTCTAGTGGGCTTGAAAGATGGCGTTACCAGGATTTCAGCTCTGGCGTCCCATAGCTTGCAAAACCCGTATAGTCTGGATAAATTGTTGAGTGCCGATATCCGAATAGGCGTTCTAATCGGTCTCGGATCTTCGCCTTGGCAATGGCCTTTATTCTAAAGCTGTAGAGTGCCCCTGTGCTGGACTTTGCACCCTTTGCTGTGCTGAACTCATTAGGCCGAATCGCTATGCAAGTGGCTTGGCGGACCTCGTCTATAGTCCACTTCTCGGTTCCTGTCGAAGTTTTTGGCAACTGAAATCGCTTATTGTCTGGTTTCTCAGTCATTGGGACTCCGCCGAAAAGAAATCCGCCATTTTGTGCCGCAATTCGACCATCGAGGCTAGGCGGCTTCCATGCGAATACGGTCGTTGTCCATTCCTTACGGCCAACTAGCTCGGGATTATCTGATGTCCATGGCCTCGTAAGCTCATCTTCCCAAGCCCTTCGATGATCTTGTTCATTGATAAGGCGGTCTGTTACGTCCACGGCAAATAACCGAGCATCAACGTCGTCATACTTAGTTTGACCGTTGTCCCATTTCTCTTCGACAGCGAACCAAGTACCCACCCAGGCATTGAACGTAATATCTAAAAGGCGTGTTGGCGCGCCGTAATGTTGCAGCATGGCCAGCTGACTAAGAATTGATAACCGACCTGTTTCATGAGATGCGTGCAGGCCCCAACGATGTACCTCGGCGAGAATTTGACCCTCCCGCTTGCTGAGGTCATCCTCCAATACAGTCCTACCAAGGGTTAAGCGCAAACGTCTAGGCAGAGAAGCGTGTAAACCCCAGCTTGCATTGCTTTGGCCACGCCATGCAAATGTTCGATTATTGGCTACGGCTTTCTCCATAACTTGTCCGAGGATCTTCTGAAGATCTTCGAAAGAAGCGATCTCCACTTCAAATGGCTTCCAGAAGTCGTTTGGATTCATTGCGGGCCATCGAATGGGAAAGTTTTATCAATAGCGACATCCTGCAGTCGCCCTCCGCGTTTTTTGCCTGCAGCCGAACATTATGAAGGTTGGCCCTCTAACGTTCAAGGTCAGGAGCGCTGCGCGGCTTTATCGCGGAGCGTCCCCTACACCGGAGGGCTGAGCGTCGCCAACTCACTTAAGCGTCACCTTATTATTGACCATGTATTCGCGAAAACACTTGATCGATCTTGCGTATCCAATGCCCGTGCTGATGTATTGGTCAAGCGTTTGGATGATCGCTTTTGTTGCCTGGAGCGGATCAACGCCCATGAGTTGCACGCTGCCATGAGAAGACGTTTGGTCGATGTAAACTTGCAGTTGCTGTAGTCCCTGCGATATGCCACCTTCTCGCATGCTAACGATGCCAATGACGTGCCCCTGAGCATTCAACAAAGCTCCGCCAGAGTTGCCCTTGTTCACCGGAGCTTGCACGAAAACTATAGAAAGCGACTCGTCGTACCCAGAAACCATTCCACGGTGCGTTGCCATCCCTGGAGTTGCCAGCGGATACCCGGAAAACACAACGTCATCACCGACGGTCGGCGCTTCTTTCTCCGACGCTAGAGTTAAAATGGAATAGCTATTTGAAGGCTTGGCTTGTAGTTTGACCAAAGCGAAATCTTGCATCAGCGGACTTGCGTCGGTCTGCGCAGGAATCGATACTACATTTGCGGCGATTGTCTCGCCGGATGGAGTGACGACCTGTAAGTCGGGATGAAGGCTCCACTTGATGCTCTTGTCCTCCACGACTATTGAAGCAACGACATGGAAACAAGTGAGCACGAATTCATCGGCGACGAAAAATCCACTTCCAGAGGACTGAGCTGCTTGGCTGATTAGTCTTACGCTGGAGCTCCGGGACAATTGAAGAACGCTTGATTCCTGGGCCATAGTCGATCCCGATCCAGTAAAAGGAAAGTGTTTCGATGAAGAAGGCCAGCACACGCGACGCAGCTTTTCCCGCGCGGTAGCGACGCCCAACTCATTCTTAAACGGTTCCGAGAACCACGGAGCTCACCCGACTCCTATCCAAGAACCATGTCGATGGAATCGAGGGTAGATCCTGAGATCCCGACGCACGCATGGACTTCTCACCGAGGTCCTTCAGTCTTAGCCATGGTTTGCGGGTCCGAGAACCAACTATCCACTGAGTTACACAGTCTCGGCAGCTCTCTAAAACCTCGCAGGCAAGAGCAAGTAGCCAAGCCCAGAACGAGTGCTCTCAGCCGCCAAGCAGCAAGCTGCTTCTTTCCACGCCCCCTGGGCCCCAAACCCCATCCTGACCGCCCTGCGGGACTCCATCCAGATCACCGCCGACTGCTGGGCCCTGCTCGCCGCCCCTGACGGCAGCAGTCGCAAAGAGCGCTACCTGCCCAAGGGCGAACGGGAACCGGACACCGCCTACCGAAAGCGCCTCGATGCCGCTCGGCCCTCGGGCTTCTTCCGAGACGCCCTGCGCACCTATGCCGGGATGCTCAGCCGGGGAAGCTGGATCAGCCTCCCCGCCAGCCTGAGCTCAGTGCTCACTGACGTGGATGGTCGGGGCACCGACCTGGGCGTTTTCCTGGCGGCGGCGGATCTGCTGGTGCTGCGCGATGGCGCGGCCCTGGTGCTGGTGCTACCGCCCGAGCACAGCTGGCCCAGCGAGGGCGACCGGCAGGAGGCGCTGCGGCGCGGTGATCGCCTGTCGCTTCCGCGGCTCCAACTGCTGCCCAGGGCCAACTGCCTGAACTGGGAGCTCCCCGTCTCTTACGGCTTGCCGGGCCGGATCATCTGGCGCGAGCCGGTGAACCGACCGATCAACTCCGAGGCCCCCGGAACTGAAGAAGCTGTCACCGAGCAGATCCAGGCCCTGCTGGGTGATGCCGACGCCCCAGACCGCTGGCACTACCGCAGCCTGCAGCTCCTCACTGCTGGGGAAGCGATCACCGGCCTGCAGCTGGCCCACCACCCGGTCTGCACTGACCCCCAGGCCAGCAGCGGCTGGCGCTGCGATGAGCCGGTGGTGACCACCTACGAGGGGATCAGCCGCCTGCCGGCCTGCTGGTACACCTCCGATGGTTCTGCCTTTGGCGAGGGCGACCTGCCGCACCTTGGCCTGGCGCACCAGTACCTCAACCACTTCCGCTGCAAGAGCGAATACGAGGAGCTCCTATCCCGCACAGCCCTGCCGGTGGGCGTGCGCAAGGGGATGGTCGATGCCATGGGCAACAGCCAGGCCGGACCCGTGGTGCTGGGCCCCAACACCTGTATGGACCTCCCCTCGGACGCCTCCTTTGAGTTCGTGGAGATCCGGGCCCGCTCGCTGGCTGAGCACCGGGCCTGGCTGCAGATCCTCGATGACACCATGCGCCGCGATGCGCTGATCCCCTCTCAGAACCGCGGCGCCGCCCGCACCGAGATGGAGATCAGCCTGACCGCTTCCCAGAGCTACGCGCTGCTGCAGGCGATGGCGATCCAGAAGGCCTCGCTGTTCTCGACCCTGCTGCAGCACTGGTGCGCCCTGACCGGTGAGTCGCTCGATTCCGGCGCCGGCCTGCAGGTGACGGTGAGCCCGCTCACCCCGCCGATCCAACCGCAACCCCAGGTGAAGGAATGGATCGAGCTCTATGACAAAGGCGTCATCAGTCGGGATGAGCTGCGCCATCAACTGGCCCTGGCGACCGCCAATGCGATCAGCAGCCCGACGCTCGACGACAGCCCTGCGACCAGGGTCGGGGAGGACTCGGCGCCACTGCCTCTGCGGCAAGAGGAGACAGCCGCGTCTGCAGCCGCATGAGCCAGACACCCACCGACTCGCCCTATCGCTGGCGTGCTGCTGATCTGGAGGGGATCCGCGTTGCCCTCTCGATCCCGGCCCGCCTGCCCGCGATCCGCGCCATCAACGACGCGATGGCGGATCTCGAACAGCTCTACCCGGATGCCATCCCCACCGCCCGGCGGGAGCTGGATGCCATCGCCGCCATCGATACCGAGCTGGCGGGGCTGACCCCTGATCAGCTGCAGGCGCCGATCGAGACCCGCCGCAAGGCCGTAGCCGCCGATGCCCTGCCAGAGGACGGCACGCTGCCGGTCAAGAAGGCGGACGTGATCGAGTTCGACACCGAGCTGCTGCGGGAGGAAACAGTCACCCGTTTTGGGGTGGGCCTCTCGATCGAGCAGGCGCTGCGCCGCCAGCGGGGCAGTCATGCCCAGGCGTTGCTGCTGATGCTTCCCACCCTGGCGAACTGGAGCCGCGATCCCCAGCTCAGCGGCAACGGCAGTGGGTTCACCGCCGCATTGGAGCGGGGCTGAGCCGTGACGAGCACACCCGCTCCTGGGGCTCTGTCGCCTGGGGCGTTGCCCCCCTCGGCGCTGCAGCCCTACGCCAACGCCCGCATCCTGCTGTTCTCCAATGCGCTGCCGGGGGTGCTGGATTCCGAGCGCACCGGCCGCTTTCTGTTTGAGGGGTTCATCAAGCGGCTGCGGGGCATCTCCAGCAAGGAGAACGCTCCGGGCCTCGACACCGGCGACTTCACCTACGAGGGCTACCTCACCCGCGGCGCCGTGCTGCCGCTGACACCGACCCAGCCCTGGGACTGGTTATCCACGGACATCAGCTGGAGCACCAGCGGCATCCGACCGGTCTCGGCCACCACCCCGGCGCTGCTGACTCCCTGCTTCGGGGCGGTGTGGCTGGGGCCCTTGGGCGAGCTCACCTCGGCAGGGGTGCTTCCGTCCGCAAGCCGCGGCCAGTTCGCGGCCTTCTCGGTCACCGAGTTCGGCGGCCTCTATGGCGCCGGTGGCATCGGCTCGCTCACCCAGCCGCTGCTGGGCGAACGGATTCAGGCGGCGCTCAAGCCCAACCGCGTCGTGGTCGTTGGCAGTGGCGACAGCCTCAACGTGCTCGCCGAGCGCCACGGCACCACCGTGACCACGTTGCGCAGCCTCAACCCCACCATCACCGCTAGACCATCGGACCAGTTGCCCTTGGGGAGCTGGCTGTTCATCCCCAAACGACGCGCCGCGGCCAATGCCGACAGCAGCACCACAAGCTTGCCGAGCGGCTTCTACACGCCAGAAACCCTGGCGGCTTACCTGGGCGTGTCGATTTCGACCATCTACAGCTGGAACTCCAGCGGTTACGGGCCGCCCTTCGTGAAGCTGGGCAACCTCGTCCGCTACACCTACGAGGACGTGGAGCTGTGGCTGGCCAGGCAGCTGGAGCTCTCGCGGGGCTGAGCGGGGCCGCTCTTATCGCTTACTTCTTGGTCCCCTCGGTGTTGGTGTCGCTGCTGTTCTGGTGGCCGTTGAGGTGCTTCTCGCAGGCCATGACGCCGCTGCCGCCCAGCACCGCAGCAGTGAGCAACGCGATCGAGAGGAAGCGCTTCACAGGGGTGGTGGCATCTGAGCCTGACCGTAGACAGCTCGGCGGCTCTCAACCTCATTGCACTGCCGTCTCCTCACAGATCGATGGCAATAGCTGGTGAACGCAGCCCGGATGGGGCGTTCATCCACGACAGCCGCGATGGGTCATGGCCACTGCCACTGCTTCTTCCACCTCCAGCTCCGCCGCCGCCAGCGGCCAGAGCGCTGACGACAATTACGCCGCCACCGGCCAGAGCACCGACAGTGGTGCCGATGGTCAGGGCACTGGCGACACCCCTGCGGGCGATCCGCAAGCGCAGGCTCCGGCATCTCCTGCAGCTGCTGAACCTGGCGGTGATGAACACCGCAGTTCCGACCCTCTGCGGGCCGAACGCCGCAAGAGCAATCAGCTCGAGAAAGAAATCCGCACGCTGCGGCAGCAGCTGAACCGCTTCTCCGAGATCAACCCCGAGGAGTACGCCCGCCTGCAGGAGGCCGAGCGCCAGAAGCAGATCCTCGAGCAACAGATGGAGCTGCGTGAGCGGCAGATGGAGGAGGCCTCTGCCCAGAAGGTGGCCGCCGTTGCCGCCGAACGAGATGAGGCCAAGCAGCAGATCCTGCAGCTGCGCAAGGACCGTCTGCTGGAGCGGGCTTTCTCCCAGGCCGAAGGCCGCACCGGCGGTGACGCGCGGGGGACGTTCTTTGACATCTTCAAGGGGCAGCTGGGCACCTGCTTCCGCCTCACCACCGGCAGCGACGGCAAGGACGTGCTCGAACCGCTGGACTCCCAGGGCAAGCCGCTGCTGGGGGACGACGGCCGGCCGATGACGACCACCGAGTTCCTCGATCAGATGCGCGTGCATCCCGTTTACGGCTTCCTCTTTCAACAGCGGGGGCCGGCCGGCATGCAGGCCGCTGGTGGGCTGACGGTGTCGGGCATCGGCAGCAACGGCGAGCCGATCAACCCCCAGGCGATGTCGGCCTCGGAGCTCTACCGGGCGTCCTTCGCGGTCAACGGCCGCGGTGCTCGTCGCTGAGTTCGAACACACTCCAATGGCACGGCGGCCGAGCAGCTTCTATCGGGGTCTCTCCTTCCGGCCGCCGGCCCCTGTGGCCGCTGCTGCCCGTCGTGCGCTGGAGCGCCGGGCCCAACAGCCCCCTTCCAACCGGGGCATGACGCCGGTGGGGCTGGCCCGGGCGCGGCAACTGCTCAACCGCCAGGAGCTCTCACCGCAGACGATCGATCGAATGGTGAGCTACTTCGCTCGCCATGAGGTGGACAAGCAGGGCTCAACCTGGGGCCAATACGGCAAGGGTCGCCAAGCTTGGGATGGCTGGGGCGGTGACCCCGGCCGCCGGTGGGCCGCTGGCCTGGCTCGCCGGATGGATGCAGCCGAGCGAGCACAGCAGCGCTCAACGAATCCACCCCGCCGCCACTGACGCGCGAGCCGATCAACCCTGCAGCTGCCCGGCGCCCGGAAAACAGCGCCGGACAAACGATCAACAGATCAAAAGGGGAGAAACTGACGTGAAAAAAATCGCGAATTCTCCTCATAATTCGCGTTTCAAAATCAGCTCCCTGCAACTCCCTGGAGATCCCTGCAGATCGCTGTAGAAGTCTGCAAATCTGGGGGTATTCCCCCTGTTTCCGGACACGGCGCAGGGTGCCTCGGAAATTTTTCAGGTTCTGGGAAATCCCCCCTCAGCCCCTGCTGTCCTGGTCGGCCACCAGCAGCAAGCCGCCCATGATCGCCAGGTTCTTGAACAGCTGAATCCGTTCGCCGCTGTCCGCCACATCGCCGTGGAACAGCAGGGTGGTGGGCACCAGGAACAGCAGCAGCAGCACCGCCCCGAGTCGGGCTTTCCAGCCACTGATCACCAGTGCTGAGCCCACCGCCATCAGGGCCATGGCCGCCACCAGCAGCAGCGGCGACAGCGGCAGTCCCTTGGCGGCGATGGCGCCTGCCACACCGGCAAAGCCCGTCAGCTTGCCGATCACGGCATTCACAAACACCAGACACAGCAGGACCCGGGCGATGCGGTTCAGCAACGAGGGCTGGTGGCTCTGCTGGCTCATGGGGAGTGCGGTCTTCTGCGGGCATTGTGTGGCCGGTGGCCAGGGTCCGGTCGTTGCTCGCATGTCGGGCAGCAAAAGCCCCGGGGGCCGGCAGGCCCACCGGGGCAGGGGCCGCAGCCCCTGGCGGCTCAGAGCACCGCCACGGTGCCGAGGCGCCGCGCCTGCAGCTTGCGAGCCAGCTGATGGGCCAGCTGCGCCGGAATCAAGCGGGGCTTTTTGACCGGCTTGCCGCGGCGGCCATAGAAGACCGTGATGCGCTCTGCATCGGCGGCCTTGATCCCGCCGGGATAGACGAACACCGCCAGCTGGCGGATTTCGCAGCGGGGAGAAAAGGAGGCCATCACGAGGAAGGCGAGGGACACCCGCGTCAAGCCCCGGCTGTAGCGACCTGGCAAGGACGCCTCGCAGAGGCGCCCGGCCTGATCCTTGCCAGGGCGAGACGGCTGGGGCAGCGGTGCTCAGGCCCTCGCCGATCGTGAGGCTCCGGGCCCGGCGCGTGCTGAACCTCTGCCAGTGGCATCGTTCGTCCCGGTGGATCGGTGGCCTGCCAGGTCCGCTGGTTCTGGTGCGGTGTCTGCCGGCGGCTGCGACCAGCAGAACGGCAGGCCCCCGAGGGAGCCCCGCCGGCTGGCAGCCCTCAATAGGGCAGCAGCGCCTCCATCTCTGGATCAACCGGCATGGCCGGAGCGGCTGCCTGCTGCTCGAAAAGCACCTGGGCCGCCAGCTGAGCAAGCCGTGGCCAGCGCCCCCCTCGAGAACGCCAGATCTTCCAGCACCTGCCAGGAGAACTGCTGCAGCTGGACTTTGCGGGACAGAGAAGCCATGGGAGGGCACCGCGTAGGACCCCTCTGCCGGCGGGGGGCGGGTCAAGGGCCCGTCCACCACACAGATGCGGAGCGCAGCGGAGCCAACGTCCACACCGGCGGGCTCGTATCACCCTTGAGGCGCCCCCCGACCATGAGGGGGGCCGGAGCGGAGCCCCATCGAGAACCGGTGGCCATGGATCCGCTCCGCTGCTTCCCCTCGGCGCGCCAGCCAGCAGCCGGATGCAGCTTCCGTTCCTAACGTGGGCGCATCCACGCACTGGCGATGGGCAGCTTCTCCTTCACAGCAGAGATCAAGGAGGACCGGACCCTTCAGCTGCCGGCTGGAACACCGACCGGTCGTGTGACCGTGGCGATCACCCCGGCTGACGAGTCCACGCCGACAGGCCGCAGGCTGCTGGCCAAGCTGCTGGACCTGCAGGCCGCCATTCCCACAGCTCAGGGCCTCAGCCAGGAGCAGATCGACACCGCACTGGAGCACGAACGGGCCGGCTGGCGGTGAGGCATGCGGCTCTACCTCGATTCGTGTGTGCTGATCTATGCGCTTGATGGGGCTGAGGGTCTGCGGCGTCACACCCTGCAGCAGCTGGAGCATTACGCCGATGCGGACTGGGTGATCAGCGATCTGGTGCGCATGGAATGCCTGGTGGGTCCCTTGCGCTTGGCTGATCAGATCCGCCTGCTTGCCTTCCGAAGCTTCTTCTCGGATTGCACCGTGGTGCCGCTCCATCCAGAGGTGATGGAGCGGGCGGCGGAGCTGCGGGCCTCCACCCGCCTGCAGACAGCCGATGCGATCCATCTGGCCGCCGCGGTGCATTGGGGCTGCGATGCACTCCTCACCAACGACCGCGCCTTCCAGCTCGCCCAGTCGCCGATCGAGGTGCTGCGACTGGCGGCGGAGCAGCCCTGAGCCCAACGGCCTGACCTCTCGGCGACGTTGGCAATAGCCGGTGACGTGATCTGGGGCCGGGCCCCGGGAGTGCAGCACCGATGGGCCTCACCCTGATCGAGGCAGCCAAGTACGAGACCCGCCTGGAGCACCTGGCGGTGATCAAGACCTTCGCTGAGGGCGAACTGCTCAGCTGGCTGCCGTTCATGAACATCGCCGGCGGCGGCCTCTTCTATTCCGTCGAGAAGGAGCTCCCCTCGGTGGGCTTCCGGGCCGTGAACGAGGGCTACAAGCAGAGCTACGGCGTCGTCGATCCCCAGTCAGAAGCCGTCCACCTGTTTGGTGGCGATGTGGATGTGGACCGTTCGATCGTCGATCTACAGGGGCCTGAGGCCAGGGCTGCTCAGACCGAGATGAAGGTCCGCTCCATGCGGCTCACCCTGGAGGCGGCACTGATCAACGGCGATGCCACCGCCAGCCAGGGCCGGGGCTTTGACGGCCTGGCCAAGCGCCTCTCCCCTGGCAGTGAGATGGCGCTGAACAACGGCGGCGGGGCGCTCGATTTCGACAAGCTCGACGAGCTGATCGACTCGGTGAACTCCTACGGCGGCAGGAAGTATCTGGTGATGAGCAAGGCGATGCGCCGCCAGCTCAACGCTCTTGCCCGTCAGACCGTTGGCCAGGGCGTCTACAACGTGAGCACCAACAACCTGGGGGTGATGGTGCATCACTACCAGGAGTGCCAGATCCTCACCGTCGACCGCGACGCCCAGGGCCTCGAAGTCCTCGGCTACGGGGAAGCCGGCGGCACCAGCTCGATCTACTGCTGCACCTTTGGGGATCAGGCCGTCACCGGTCTGCAGGGCCCATTCCAGGGCCGCTACGGCATCTCGGTGCGGGATCTGGGTGAGGTGCCTGATGCCCCGGTGTTCCGCACGCGGATCGATTGGTACGTGGGCTTTGGCGTCATGCACCCCCGCGCCGCCGGCCGGCTGCACAGCATCGCCCCCATTTCCTGACCGCCACTCCGCACCCCCTCAATGGAGATCGACCGATGACTCGCCTCAAAGCCAACTCCCTGTTGGATGCCGCCACCGTGCTGGTGGGCTGGACCAACCGCTCCGCCACCCGCGACACCGAGAAGGTGTTCACCAGTGGTGAGGTGGTGAAACTCAACACCAAGCTCGATGCCGCATCCCGCTTCTCACTGCTCGCTTCCCATCCGGGCCACAGCGCTGCGGTGACGGTGGTGCTGCACCTGGCCCCCGAGCTCCGCGACGGCACCATGGGCACTTTCGTGCCGGTAGCGACCGTTGCGGTGCCAGCGGAGGGCGGCCGGGTGGAGGCCTACATCAGCGGCCACGACATCCTGCTGGACACCGCTGATGTGGATAACGCCGACCTGCCGGCGCTCTGCTTTGCCAAGGCCGTCGTCACCCCCTCCACGCCCGAGGGAATGGTGGTCGGTCTGACCGCCACCCTGCCCGCCTGACCATGGCAGCGCTGCACGGAGCAGGCCCCCAGACGGCAGGGATGCTGCGCATCAGCAAGGGGCAGGAGGAGCGCCATGTCTGGCCGGTGCATCTGCCCGGCTGGCTGGCAATCGGTTGGCGCGTGGCCGGGGCGAAAGCACCTGAGGCCACAAGAGGCACCCGCACTACGGAGGAGGACAGCGGACCAACGACCGCTGCTCTGCTATCTGAGCCGGAGCACGAGGCAACAGGCGATGCAAGAACTGCATCAGCCCGCGGCAAGCGGGTTCGCAAGTCCAGGGAAGAGCTGAATCCGGAGGCCGCGGCCGACGCTGCTCCTCTCCCCCAGCCGAGTGCACCGGCGGAACAGGATGCGCCGCTCAGCGCCCTGCCAGAAGGTCTCCTGGACGACCCGCTGATCTGATCCCACCACCTGCTGGCCATGCCCTACCCAATGCCCCAGCAACCACGCACCGTGGGCGGCCAACGGGTGCGACTGCTTCCACCAGTGGGCTGTCCGGGGGTGGAGCAATGGGTGCTGCCGATGGAGTTCAGCCGCTGGGCCGAACTGGGCTACCGCAAGGGCCCCATCCCTGCGGATGACCTCGAGCTGTTCTGGCTGCCAGCCGACAGTCGCTGGAACGAACCGATCGGCTCAGCCGCGATCGAGCTGCTGATCAACCCGCGCCAGAGCATCCCCACGCCGATCTCCGTGACGTGGGGCGATGGCAGCAGCAACGTCGTCCCCTGGCCGGCGGTCTCTAGGCAAGCCCCGCGTCTGCGGCACGTCTATGCCCAGCGGGCCGATGTGACCGTGCAGGTGCAGCTGGGGATGCTGATCGCCACCCTGCGGATCGCTCTGGTGGGCTGTCCGGTGCCGCCCCAGCAACTCCTGAACAATCGCGATGGCGGTGGCGGCACCGCAGGCGTGATCCAGCCACTGATCCCCAGCGGCGGCATCACCGGTGAGCCCTACGACGGCCGCCACGCTGTGGTCTGGCGCCTGCGCCTGCACCCCAATGGCGGATTGGGCTTCATGCCGGACCCCAGCAGCGGTGAGCCGGCATTGGCGGTGGTGCAGGAATCAGGTGTCGGCAGCAGAGCCACCCGCTGGTATTCCGGCGATGGCCCGCCGCCCTCCACCCTGGAGCCGCCACCGGCGGTGGGGGACTTCTATCTGGATCGGTTGAGCGGGCAGGTCTACGAACTCAGCGCCTGATCGACCTGTGCCCGATTCCAACAAAGGCCTGGCCGAGCGGGTGGAGGTGTTCACCCGCTCGGCCAGCGATGCGCTGCAGAAGGCCGTGGGCGAGGTGCTCGATGCCCGCAATCCCTGGCAGCTGCTCTACCGCCTCTCGCGCATCGTGCTGCTGGGCCTAGTGCTCTACACCGCCTGGCTGCTGATCACCCTGCAGCCGGATCTGGCCAAGCGGATGAGCACCACCACCACCGCCACCCTGCAGGAACAGGTGCGTGCGCGGCAGGGCCAGGTGCAGTCGCTGTTGCGCACCGCGATCGAGAGCGGCGGCGATGGCCTCCACACCCTGGCGCTGCTGCAGTGGGAAGGCGGCGGCAGTGTGACCGTGCTGGCGGCCGATGGGCGCCATGGCCAGCTGGCTTTGACGCCTGGGCAGCAACCCCTGCTCGGCGTGGAGATCGCCGATGCCCTCGGCCACGCGGCTCTCGGCCTGTGCGCCAGCGACGCCCCCAGCGCGCTGCCGCTGGCGGTGCGTTCTATGACGACAGGTAAGGGCATGCTGCTGCTCTGCCCGGTGGGTTGCAGCACCACAGGGCGCACGCAGGGGTTGCTGCTGGCCCTTTACGACACAGGGCCAACCGAGAGCGGTGGTGAGCAGCAGCTCCGCCAGCAGAAGCAGCTGCAGCTGATTTCCCAGCGACTCGGCCAACTGCTGGAGCAGCGCTGAGCGCAACTCCAGCAGTTGGCGTCGATTAGGAGTTCGTTTGGAGTTGGCCCTGGCCACATCGCGTACTTGGGGACGCGCTGGCAAGAGCCAGTGACGCCGCGCCCTCTTCTCCATGCCCCTCTCCTGGCGTCAGTTGGCCTCGTTGCTCGGACCGGCCGGGCCGATGGCGCCACAGCTGGCCTGGCTGGCCAGCCCCCAGACCAATGACCGGCGCATCCTGCTGCGGGCACCGCAAGCCCTGACCATCAGCCGCGTCGATGCCGTGCTCACTGGCGGCAGCAGCCCGAGCGTCAGTTTCTCGCTGCGCCATGGCGCCGATGTCTCGGCTGCAGGCACCGCGGTGACCAGCACGCCGATGACGGTGAGCAGCACCACCACTGGCGCCACCACCACCAACCTGCTCAATCCCCAGCTGCCGGGCGATCACTGGTTGTGGCTGGAGATCACCTCTGTCAGCGGCAGTCCGGCTGCTCTGTCGGTGGTGGTGGTGTTCAGCTGAGATCTCGCCGAGTGCGGATCGCGGGCGCCATCGCCATGGCAATAGCCGGCAGAACAGCGCTGCCTGGCTGCCATGGGTTCCTGGAGTTCCACCGGTTCAATCCGCGGTCCTGAGGGACCCGCCGGCCCGCAGGGTTCACCTGGTGTGCAGGGCCCCCAGGGTCCTGCTGGTCCCCAGGGCGCTCAAGGCCCCGCCGGCTTGCAAGGACCGGAAGGCCCGGCTGGCCCCTCTGGCCCTGCTGGTCCTGCCGGTGCTCAGGGCATCCAGGGCCCGGCCGGCATCGGCATCAACTTCAAAGGCTCGGTGGCGGCCATCGCCAACCTGCCGGCCAACCCGGATCAGGGCGATGCCTACATCGTCCAGGCCGATGACTCGCTGCGGGTATGGGACAGCGAGACCAGCAGCTGGGTGGACGGCGGCTCGATCCAGGGGCCCCAAGGGCCTGCTGGTGTGGCGGGCCCTGCTGGCGCCGCAGGTCCGCAAGGACCGGCCGGACCCCAAGGTCCGCAAGGCATCCAAGGCCCTGCTGGTGTCGATGGCTTGATGGGCCCGCGCGGCACGGGCTGGTTCACCGGCACGGGTGCACCGCCCTCCACCATCCCCGGTGCCGTTGATGGCGACCTCTACCTCGATCTGCTCACCGGCACCGTCTATCAGCTGGGCCCGATCCGGGTGGCGGACCTGCCGGCCATCGGCAGCTCCTTCCAGGGCGGCTACTACGCCGGCCTGATCAGCCACACCGCCAATGGCGTCGCCACCCATGCGCTGATCATTTCGCCCAAGGCATCTGGCTCGGCCCTCAACCTGGCCTGGAAGACGGCCAACACCTCCAGCGCCGGCACTACCAGCGTGTTTGACGGCTGGGCGAACAGCGAGGCGATGAACAACGCCAGCCACCCGGCGGCGCAGTTCTGCCGCTCGCTCAACATCGGCGGCTACGACGACTGGTATCTGCCCGCCACCCAGGAGTGGGACATCCTCTACCGCTCCTTCAAGCCGGAGGCAACGATCGCCGGCACCTATTCAGGGGCGGGCTATGGCGCCAACCCCTATGCGGTGCCGGCGGGCGGCAACTACACCGACAGCAACCCGGCGCTGACCTCGGTGCTCGCCTTCCGCGCCAATGGCGCCGAGACGCTCAAGCACTTCGATGAGTCCTACGGCGACGATCCCTTCTTCCACTGGACCTCGACCCAGGTGGCCAGTGGCACCGCCTACCAGCGCATGACCTACCTGGGCGATCAGTTCGCCCAGAGCAAGACGAACGACTTCGCGACGCAGGTGCGGGCGATCCGCCGCATCGAGGTGCTGCCGTAACCACCAGAGGGCAAGGGCATGGCCAACTGGCTCCCGCGCACCCAGCTCCCCGGCCAGCAGGTGAGCGTGAGCGCCACCACCACGCCCCTGCTGCCGGGGGCCAGCGCCCTGCTCGACCTGCAGGGCCTGGGCCGCCTCGGCCATGTCCTGGCCGTCAGCACCGATGCACCCGCCTGGGTGAGCCTCTACAGCTCGGCCACTGCCCGGGAGGCCGATGGCAGCCGTCCCGTCACCCGTGACCCGGCACCGGGGAGCGGCGTGCTGCTGGATCTGGCCACCACCGCCGAGGCCCTCTCGATCACAGCTCCACCGGGTGGCACCTACTTCACCAGTGAGATGACAACCACCACACCCCAACCGCCCCTGCGGGCGCTGGTGCGCAACACCGGCACCTCCCAGGCCGCCATCGCTGTGACCGTGACCGCGGTGGTGCTGGCGCCATGAGGACCAGCCCATGAGCCGCACCCTGATCGACATCAGCCGCCTCGGCACCGACACCACCTGGCCTTCTGTCGCCACGGAGGTGAATGGCTACCTGCAGAACTGGATCGCCGCGGCCAACGCCCAGGTGAGCCAGCACCAGCTGCGCATCGTCACCGCCCCCAATCCCGAGGCCACCGCCACCGATCCCTGCGGCTGGCGCATCGAGGCGACCCTCTCGCAGCTCACACCCGGCGGCAATCCGGCGGTGCTGATCCTCGAGGTGTTCCTAACCGGCACCGCCTTGGTGATCCGCCCGGGCATCGGCAACACCGAGCCCTTCCTAGGCGGCGACACCCAACAGGGTTGGGTGCTTCCAGCCGGGGATGTGGGCACCAGCAGCGGCACCTGGAGCACCACCCCCCTGCCGTTCAACGCGCAGGTGGCCTGGTCGCTGACGCCAGGGGCTGAATACTTCGTCTTTGCCTACAGCCAGCACCGCTACACCAACCGCCAGGCGATGCCGCTGCTGATTGCCCGCGACCAGGTGTCCGGAAACTGGATCCTGGCTGCCTCACCCCCCTCCACCACCTCCGATGCGCTGCGGGCGGTGAGCTGGAACGTGCGCTCCGGCCAGCCCTCCGGCTCCCGCGGCCTGCTGCGCGATGGGCTGCTCACCGTGGTGCGGATCAGCCGGCCCGCCGAGCTGGTGATCGCCACCACCGACTGGAGCTACTACGAGGTCGCCAACGAACCGGCCCAGTTCTGGGAACCCCTGCTTCTTCCCCCCGACTTCGCGGTGGTGAATCTGAGCAGTGCGGCGATGAGCTACTTCAAGGCGCCCGATGGCAGCGAGTGGTTGGCGATCGGCGGCCATGGCCTGCTGCTGCGCACCAAGGACGCACCTGCACCCCAGGGAGGCACGGGGCCATGACCTATCAGGTGTTCTGCCAGTCCTTTGCTCCCGGCAGCTGGAAGTGGACCAGCAAGGATCCGGCTGGGGTCGGCATGCAGCTCGACGGGGCCTTCCGCTCCTTTGCAGCTGCCGTCAACGATCTCCCGGGCAATGCCACCACACCGCTGAGCGTGGTTCGCTCCCATGCCGATGCCACCGCCAACCGCTGGGGCTACACCTGGCAGCTGGGCCATCCCGTCGAAGCCGGCCACCTCTGGCTCCTCACCGAAAGCACCACCGCCCAAGGGGAGAGCCAATCGAGCAGTAGTGCGGTGTTTGGCAGCGCCAAGGCCAGCACCTTCTCAGACACCACAAGCAACGGCGGCTACGGCTCCTACAACAACTCCACCGGCAACAGCACCGGACTGGCCTATGTCGACAGCACCCTCGCCGGGGCCACCAGCGTCGGCGCGATCCTGCTGATCGCACGCGACACCACCCCCGGCCAGGAGTTCTTCTGCTGGGCCCTCAAGACCCATGGCGGCAACGACGAGCTGCATCGCGACAGCTGCCATGCCCTCTACAAGAGCCCTGGCACCACGGGCTGGTGCTCAATCGCCGTCTTCCCCCGCACCAGCAAGCAGTTCTACGGGCAGGTGGTGCTGCACGGTTATTCGGGCAACAGTTTTGGCGGCCTCCCCTCGGCGATCGGCGCCAGCATCTACGCCAACGGCCACCAGCTGCGCAGCGGCATTGCCCTAGGCCACTACGAATTCACCCTTCAGAACCAGGGCCTGTTTGATGCCCCACCGCCGCTGATCCAGCTGCCGGCGCCGCTGTTCATCGGCTCCACCAGCATCCGCGGTGCCAGCACCCATTTCGGCAAGGTCACCCGACCGGACGGGGTGATGCTGCAGCTGGGCCAGCGCTCCAGCGACCGGGACGTGTGGCTGTGGCTGCCAGACGGCACCAGCCACAACCAGGCCAGCCCCTGGAGCTCACCCTTGGCCCTGAGCCACTGGCGGGAATGCAACGAGCTGCACTTCATCAGCAGCCTGCCCCCGGGTGGGATGCAGCTGATCACCGGTTCGGCGGACTTCATCCGCCACTTCCCGCCGATGAGCGCGGTGGGCGCCCGTCAGCACCCGCAGCAGGGACCGCTGTTTTCCGGCTCCGGTGGTGGGGGAGGTGGCAGCGGAGGCGATGGGGAAACGGGAGGTGGACCGACGCGACCCGCAACTGGGCTGCTGTGGCCGCGCCGCACCTGAAGCCGGGCCCACTCCATGCATCTTCCGCATAAACCCTGGTGCACCGTTGCCGGATCAGTGAACTCGGTATTAAATGAGGCCAGGGCCACAGATGCCCCGCCTAGATGAGATTGACGTTCCGTCTCCGTCAGGCCGCTCTCGGCAGGTTGACCTCCCGGTCCAGCCAGTGCAGCGCCACCGCAGGTGTGGTGTGCCTACGCACAGGATGCGTAGCTCCCCAACCGCCCCGGCGCCTTCCGCGGGCATGGTGTGCCCAACTGAGGCTTGAGTGCTGGCTGAAGCGATGACGCGACGCCGGAGGCCACGACGGGATCTGCGCTGTCCACTGCATCCGGAGGCGCTGTTGTTGAGTTGTTCCCCCAAGCGTTACCTGGCTGCTGCCGCCGATGGCAGCCTGCGGGCCGGGCCTGTGGAACGGGAGCGTTTTGGTGTCTGGCTGCGGCGGCATCAACTGATGGCCGTGGAGGACGCCTGGATCGAGCAGTTTTTCTGTGCGGAGTGCAGGGCGACGTTGTTCTGGCAGGTGCGCCGCGCCGACAGCGGCGCCCTCAGTATCCACCCCCTCCCCGATGGTGTGAAGGCTCAGCTGGAGGACGTGCAACGGCAGCTGAGGCAGATCCAGCCCTGAGCCGCTCGGCGCTGCCCCTCCGCCCAGACCGGACCTCGATCAGCCGTGGCCGCTGCTAGGGCCCCACGCCTGAGGCAGCCAGCTCTGACTTGAGCAACGCCCTGCCTGATTTGCCATGGATCAGCACGACCAGGCTCAGCACAGCCAGGATCAGCACAACCAAGACCACCACGAGAGCGAGGCCGCCACGAGGCCGCGCCGGCAGCGCACACACCGCGGCCGCAAGCGGCTGCGCCGGATCCACTGCCCGGTGCACAGCGAGCAGCGGCTGATCAGCTGCTCGGTGAAACGTCACCTGGTGCGCAATGCCGCTGGCGGGTTGTTTGCAGCACCGCCAGGGCGACCGCAGGCCGAGGAGTGGGCTGCCGGTTTTGGCGTCCAGGTGTTGGCCGATCAATGGCTGGAGACGCTGTTCTGTCCGCTGTGCGCCACGCACCGCACCTGGCATGTGGTGGATCGGGGCGATGGAGACTGCCAGGGGATGGAATTGCCGGCCAGCGTGCGCCAGCAACTGGGGACTGCCGCGGTGCTGATCCCGGTCACACAGAACCAAGAGGGGTTCCGGCCCAAGGAGGGCTGATCAGCGCTGCAGCTGCTGCCGCGGACTTCCTGGACATCAGGTGTCCTGTGCACCATCTGTGCTGGCTGGGGTGCGGATCGCAGCCCGCCGCCGCGACGCCCGCCTCGCTGATGCACGCCTCCTCAACACGCTCCGGACTGCCACCAACACCCACCCAGGTGCGCTCCATCTGCTGCAACTCGCTTCGCGAGAAGCCTTCGGCTACGGCGCGGGCTACGTGGGCGGCCCCACGATGGCGGAGATCGCCGACCGCTGCCCGACGGCGCGTGGGCGAGGGAGCACAGCCATGACCATCCTTGTGACCGGCGGTGCCGGCTACATCGGCAGCCACACCGTGCGGGCGCTGCAGCGCCAGGGCCTGCGGGTGGTGGTGCTCGACAACCTTGTGTACGGCCATCGCCCTGTGGTGGAGCAGGTGCTGCAGGTGCCGCTGGTGGTGGGGCAGCTGGGCGATCGGGCCCTGCTCGATCAGCTGCTCAGCGGTGAGCACCCGGCCACCGGCGGCGCGCCTGGACGACCTGGTGAGGCGATCGAGGCGGTGCTGCACTTCGCCGCCTACGCCTATGTGGGCGAGAGCGTGGCCGATCCGGCCAGGTATTACCGCAACAACCTGGGGGATTCGCTGATCCTGCTGGAGGCGCTGCTGGCCGAGGGCCGGCGCCGCGGCGGACAGCCCTTGCCGCTGGTGTTCTCCAGCACCTGCGCCACCTATGGCATCCCGGATCCGGAGCAGATCCCGATCGCCGAAACCTGCCCGCAGCGGCCAATCAACCCTTACGGGCGCAGCAAGTGGATGGTGGAGCAGCTGATCGCCGACTTCGGCGCCGCCTACGGGCTGCCCAGCGTGATCTTCCGCTACTTCAATGCCGCCGGCGCAGATCCAGTCGGCGACCTTGGCGAAGACCACACGCCCGAAACCCACCTGATCCCGCTGGTGCTCGACGCCCTGAGCGGCCGCAGCCCGTACCTGCAGATCTTCGGGGATGACTATCCCACCGCCGATGGCACCTGCATCCGCGACTACATCCACGTGAGCGACCTGGCCGACGCCCACGTGCTCGGCCTGCGCAAGCTGCTGGCCGAAGGCGGCAGCCATGTGTTCAACCTGGGCAACGGCACCGGCTACTCGGTGCAGCAGGTGATCGACACCGCCAAGGCCATCACCCGCCGGGGTCTGCTGGCCCACGTGGCCCCGCGTCGCCCCGGCGACCCACCGGTGCTGGTGGCTTCAGCGGAGCGCGCCCGCCGCGAGTTGGGCTGGCAGCCGCGCTACCCCGAACTCAGCACGATCCTCAGCCACGCCTGGGCCTGGCACCAAACCCTGATTCCCCACTGATGCCCAACTCCATCACCCGCAATCTGGTCACCGGCGGCGCCGGCTTCCTGGGTTCGCACCTGGTGGACCGGCTGATGGCGGCCGGCGAGGAGGTGATCTGCCTCGACAACTACTTCACCGGCCGCAAGGCCAACATTGCCCAGTGGATCGGCCATCCGCGCTTTGAGCTGATCCGCCACGACGTGACCGACCCGATCCGCCTGGAGGTGGACCGGATCTGGCACCTGGCCTGCCCCGCTTCGCCGGTGCACTACCAGCACAACTCGATCAAGACCGCCAAAACCAGCTTTCTGGGCACGTACAACATGCTCGGTCTGGCGCGGCGGATGGGGGCGCGGCTGCTGCTGGCCAGCACGAGCGAGGTGTATGGCGATCCGGAGGTGCATCCCCAGCCCGAGAGCTACCGCGGCTGCGTGAACACGATCGGCATCCGCAGCTGCTACGACGAGGGCAAGCGCGTCGCCGAAACCCTCTGTTTCGACTATCAGCGCATGCACGGCACCGAGATCCGGGTGATGCGCATCTTCAACACCTACGGGCCGCGCATGCTGCCCGATGACGGCCGCGTGGTGAGCAATTTCATCGTGCAGGCCCTGCGCGGTGAGCCGCTCACGCTCTATGGCGACGGCAGCCAGACCCGCTCCTTCTGCTACGTGGATGACCTGATCGAGGGCATGATCCGGCTGATGAACGGGCAGCACACCGGTCCGATCAACATCGGCAACCCCGGAGAGTTCACGATCCGCCAGCTGGCGGAGCTGGTGCGCGCGCGCATCAACCCCGATCTGGAGCTGGTGTGCAGACCCCTGCCGGCGGATGATCCCCTGCAACGCCAGCCGGTGATCGATCTGGCCAGGCGTGAGCTGGGCTGGGAGCCCACGGTGCCTCTGGAGCAGGGTCTTGAGTCCACCATCGCCTGGTTCCGCGAGCTGATCGGCTCCACCCAGGAGCCCCAGGAGGTGCCGGCATGAAGGCCACCTCCATCTGCTGCATCGGTGCCGGCTACGTGGGCGGGCCCACGATGGCGGTGATCGCCGACCGCTGCCCGGACGTGCAGGTGACGGTGGTGGACCTGAATGCCCAGCGGATGGCGGCCTGGAATGATCCCGATCTGGCCCAGCTGCCGGTGTATGAGCCGGGGCTGGATGCGGTGGTGGGGCGTGCCCACCAACCGCGGGCACACGATCGTGGTGGAGAAGAGCACCCTGCCTGTGCGCACCGCCGAGGTGATCCAGCAGATCCTGGGGTCGGTGGATTGCGCTGGCTCAGGCGGCGATCAGCCGGCCCGCACGTTCTCGGTGCTCTCCAATCCCGAATTCCTGGCGGAGGGCACGGCGATCGCTGATCTGGAGGCCCCCGACCGGGTGTTGATCGGCGGAGAGGATCAAGAGGCGATTCGGGCCCTGGCGGCGATCTACGGCCAGTGGGTGCCGGCCGAGCGCATCCTCACCACGAATCTGTGGAGCAGCGAGCTGAGCAAGCTCACCGCCAATGCGTTTTTGGCCCAGCGGATCAGCTCGATCAACGGCATTGCGGCATTCTGCGAGGCCACCGGGGCGGATGTGCGCGAGGTGGCCAAGGCGATCGGGTCGGACAGCCGCATTGGGCCGAAGTTTCTGCAGGCGGGGCCGGGTTTCGGCGGCAGCTGCTTCCAGAAGGACATCCTGAATCTGGTGTATCTCTGCCGCCACTACGGACTGGAGGAGGTGGCGGCCTACTGGGAGCAGGTGGTGACGCTCAACAGCTGGCAGCAGCACCGCATTGCCCGGCTGGTGGTGCAGCGGTTGTTCGGCACGGTGAGCGGCAAGCGGATCGGCGTGCTGGGCTTTGCCTTCAAGGCCGATACGAATGACACGCGCGAATCGCCGGCGATCCGCATCTGCCGGGATCTGCTGGAGGAGGGGGCGATCCTGCAGATCCTTGACCCGAAGGTGAGCGAACCGCAGATGGCGCTCGACCTGGGCCAGCCGGCCGGGGATGGCCGCTGGCAGCCGGTGGCGGATGTGCAGCAGGCGGCCAGTGGCGCCGATGCCCTGCTGCTGCTCACCGAGTGGCAGGCGTTTGCGGCGATCAACTGGCCTGAGGTTGTCGCGGTGATGCGGCAGCCGGCCTGGCTGTTTGATGCGCGGGCCAAGGCCGATGCGGCGGCAGCACGGGCGGCGGGGCTGCAGGTGTGGACCGTGGGCGAGGGATCGGCAACGCTCCGCAGCTGACGGCCTCATGGGCACCAGATCTGGTGTCTCCTTTGCTGGGATCCCACCGCCGCGCATCAGCTCGAGATCGCGGATGGCGTCGCTATGGGCGACCTGTTCACTCATGCGCGAACAAGCCTCGTGGTGCATGCTGCCGCCCAAGGCGGGGGGCCGCGCGTTCGAAACCCATCGGAGTACGTTCTGAGCAACCTCATCGGCATGGTGCGTGGCTGGAGGGCTTCCGGCCACGGGGCCGCGCTTCTTCAGGGTGTATGGCCCCTGGAGGCCTGGGTGGGCTTCCGGCCATCCACGCCGCTGGAGCTGGGGATGGAGCGCTTCGCCCATTCGTATCAGCGCTATTGCGACGCGACGCACTGATGCTGTTCATTTGATCCTCTGACCATCACCGGTTTGGTTGCTTCCTTTCGATCCAAACTGCTCCGACTACGGCCGCTCTGGAACGCCCTGAGCCCCCGCCGCCGTCGCCAGCTGCTGGGCCTGCAGCTTCTCAGCCTGCTGGCTGCCGCTGGGGAGGTGGCCAACCTGGGGGCCCTGCTCCCCTTCCTGCGCCTGCTGGCCAATCCCCAGGAGGGCCTCAAGGCTTTGGGCCCGCTTGCTGCACCGCTGCGCAACCTGCCGGAGCCGCACCTGCTGCTCAGCCTGGGGCTTGCGTTCATGGCGGTGGTGGTGGCAAGCTCGTTGCTGCGGGTGATCACGATCCGAACCCAGCTGCGGCTGACGGCGCTGATCACGGCTGATCTGGGGCAACAGGTGTTTGCGGCGGTGCTACGGCGGCCGTTCGCCTGGCACCTGAGCCAGAACAGCAGCACGGTGCTGGGCTATCTCACCAAGGATGTGGATCAGGTGAGCGCAAGCATCCAGGCGCTGCTGCTGGTGGTGGTGAACCTGGCGATCGTGGTGCTGCTGGGCGGCTCACTGATTGCGCTTGCCCCGGCCGTGATGGCGGTGGTAGGGGCTCTGCTGGCGGGGTTCTACCTTTTGGTGTTCCGCTTCACGCGGGGCAACCTGCGGGCCGATGGCCAGCGCCTCACCGCCAATTACCAGAGCAGCCTGCAGGCGGCCCAGGAGGCGCTGGGCGGCATCCGCGATGTGGTGCTCGAGCGGAGCCAACCCTTTTTCGAGCAGGCCTATGCCAGCCGGAATACGAACTACCGGTTGGCGATCGCGGCGATCAACACCAAGGCCCAGGTGCCCCGTTACCTGATCGAAGGCTTTGCGGTGCTGCTGATCGTGGGGCTGTCGCTGGTCTTGGCGCTGAGCGGCCAGGGAATTGAGCGCCAGCTGCCGCTGCTCGGCACCCTGGCCCTGGGGGCCTATCGGCTGCTGCAGCCGCTGCAGCAATGCTTTGGTGCCCTGAGCAGCCTGCAGGCGAACCAGGCCTCGCTGCTCAATATTGAGCCGTTTCTGCAGCCTGGAGACTTGGCAACCGCTGCTGCGACGGCAGCAGATCCGATCCCTCGCCGCCCTGCAGCAGCGTCCATGCCTCTGGTTGAGTTGGAGCAGATCAGCTTCCGTTACAGCGAAGAGGGCCCCTGGGTGCTGCAGGGCCTGGAGCTGGCGATCCAGCCGGGTGAACGGATCGCCTTTGTGGGCAGCACCGGCAGCGGCAAGAGCACCTGCAGCGATCTGCTGCTGGGGTTGCTGCAGCCCAGTGGCGGTCGGGTGCTGGTGCATGGAGAAGACCTGCACGGCCGGCCTGGGCTGGTGGAGGCCTGGCAGCGGCGGGTGGCCCAAGTGCCCCAGCAGATTTATCTGAGCGATGCCAGCTTTGTGGCCAACATCGCCTTCGGGGTGCCAGCCGAGCGGATTGATCCCCAGCGGGTGCGCCGCGCAGCTGAACAGGCGCGGATTGCTGAGCTGATCGAGAGCAGCCCGCTGGGGTATGACACGGTAGTGGGTGAGCGGGGGGTGCGCCTGAGCGGCGGCCAGCGGCAGCGGATCGGCATTGCCCGGGCGCTCTACAAGCAGGCGGAGCTGCTGGTGCTGGATGAGGCCACCAGCGCCCTCGACAACCGCACGGAAGCGGAGGTGATGGCGGCGGTGGAGGCGCTGGATCGGGCGATCACGGTGATCCTGATCGCCCACCGGCTGAGCACGGTTGAGCGTTGCGATCGGATCGTGCTGCTGGAGCAGGGACGGATCCGCGCAATTGGCTCTTATCACGAGCTGACCGCCAGCAGTGCAAGTTTCCGAGCCTTTGTGAACCAACCGAAACCGCTACAAGCATGAAAGCCGTGATCCTGGCCGGTGGCCTCGGCACCCGCATCAGCGAGGAAACCCACCTCAAGCCCAAGCCAATGGTGGAGATCGGCGGCAAGCCGATCCTTTGGCATATTCTCAAGATCTACAGCGCCCATGGCATTAATGAATTCGTGATCTGCTGCGGCTACAAGGGCTATGTGATCAAGGAGTATTTTGCCAACTATTTCCTGCACATGAGTGATGTGACCTTTCACATGAAGCTAAACTCTATGGAAGTGCACCACAAAAAAGCTGAGCCGTGGGAGGTCACGTTGGTGGATACTGGCGATAGCACCCTCACCGGAGGGCGCCTGCGGCGGGTTCGTGACTATGTGGGGGATGACAGCTTCTGCTTCACCTATGGTGACGGTGTGGCGGATGTTGACGTCACCGCCCTGGTTGCCCACCACCGGGCCCAGGGTCGGTTGGCAACCGTGACCGCGGTGCAGCCACCGGGTCGCTACGGCGCCTTGCAGTTTAGTGATGCCCATGGGGTGAGTGGTTTCCAGGAGAAGCCCCAGGGCGATGGCGGCTGGATCAACGGCGGTTTTTTTGTGCTGGAGCCGGAGGTGATTGATCGGATCGCTGATGACGAAACGATCTGGGAGCAGGAACCCCTCAAGGGCCTCGCTGCTGATGGGCAGCTCACGGCTTATCACCACTGCGGCTTCTGGCAGCCAATGGACACGTTGCGCGATCGGCAGCTTTTGGAGGATCTATGGAGCAATCAAAAGGCACCCTGGAAGGTATGGTGACTCGATGGATTAGCCAGAGATACGTGTTTATTTGATTGTCGTCTTTTGATATCAAGTCTCTCGATCCACACGTTATGACATCCAGTCGTTTTCTTGAGATCGTTGTCCCCACGTACAACCGCGCTTCGATACTGCATTCTACTCTGAGGGAGTTAAGCGCGTCTGTACACTCCCAAAGCGAGTTTATCTCGCTTCGGGTAATTGACAACTGTTCCACAGATACAACATCATCCGTTATTGGCCACTTTGTAGATCGCGGGCTGCTAACAGCTCAACAGAACGAAGAGAACATAGGATTGATAAGGAATATCGCGAAATGCATTGCAACCTCTTCCGCCGAGTGGGTCTGGGTATTCGGCGACGACGACCACATCCTTCTCCATTGCCTGCCGAGACTGATTAAAACGCTGCAAGCATTGCCTCACGAGGTTGTGTTTGCCAGGGGGCTGACTGCCAAGCTCAATGCAGATGGTCGTCTGGTTGGCGTAAGCCGCCCAGATGCTGCCACCAGGGCTGCTGAACCAGTTTCCATCTACGACAATGGCCTTGACATCACAGCGAAAGGGAATATTCATGCTCTTGCGTTTATTAGCACGCTTTTTATCAGGCCTCGATTCTGGAACCAGAACTATCACGACTCGATTTACCAAGCCACCGATCTTTACACCTTCGTTTTGGCACTCCTGCACGAATCGGCCCATCGGAAAACTGCAGACCTCAACTTTCATGTTGTAGCCGCCACGGACAGGGGCGACCGTAGTTACTACACTGTCAATATGTGCGTTGCAAGGCTTACTGAATATACCAATTTCGAAAGACTTGTCCATGCTGAAGTTTGCCGCCGAAGGGCTTGGTGGCTGCTACGCAAGGGCAGAAAAGGTTTGCTGAAGTTGCGCATTGCTTCATGCTTCAAGCTCATCGCCTATCGCGATGATTATCGCGTGCGGGGCAAGGATCCTATTGCTTTTCTTCGTTCCTACTCATCGCCCTATTGGACAGACCAATGGGTGGTGCGACTCCTTGGAGGGCTGGCAATGATTCCCGGGGTGAAGAGTATCTTTAAATACGTTTACGATGGACTACGGGAATCGCATGAGCGCCGAAATTAAGCGGGCAAAACTTTTGCCGTCGATTTTATCAGCCGAATGAATCAAACAAGTTTTTGGCACCGCCGCCGCGTACTTCTTACCGGCCACACCGGCTTCAAGGGCAGCTGGCTGTTGCTATGGCTCCAGCAGCTCGGCGCCCAAGTGTGGGGCTACGCCCTGCATCCCGAGCCAGAACCCAATCTCTTTCGCCAGCTCAGCACCCAGAAGCCGCCAGGTGCGTGCTGGCACCATCACATCGGCGATCTTGCCGATCGCGAGGCCCTTTGCCAGTGCGTGCAGCAGTGCCAGCCCGAGCTGGTGCTGCACCTGGCCGCCCAGCCCCTCGTGCGCCGCAGCTACACCGACCCCCTCGGCACCTGGGCCACCAACGTGCAGGGCTCCCTCAACCTGCTGGAGGCTTTGAAGCCTCTGCAGCATCCCTGTGCGGTGGTGATGGTCACCACCGACAAGGTGTACGAAAACCAGGAGTGGGCCTATGGCTACCGCGAACCCGACCGGCTCGGTGGCCACGACCCCTACAGCGCCAGCAAGGCCGCAGCGGAGATCGCTATCGCAAGCTGGCGCTCGAGCTTCTGCGGCAGCGCCCCACACCAGACGCCCCATCTGCGAATCGCCACCGCCCGCGCCGGCAATGTGATCGGCGGCGGCGATTGGGCTGCCGATCGCATCGTGCCGGATGCGATGCGGGCCCTGGCCCAGGGCGAGCCGATCGCGGTACGCAACCCAATGGCCACGCGCCCCTGGCAGCACGTGCTCGAACCTTTGGGCGGCTACCTGCGCCTGGCGGAAGCGCTGCTTACGGATCCCGCCCCGCCCTGCGAAGCCTTCAATTTTGGCCCGCAGCTGGAAAGCAACCGCCCAGTTCGTGAGCTGATCGACACGATCCTCAGCCACTGGCCGGGGCAATGGATCGACCAGAGCGATTCGAGTGCACCCCACGAGGCCGGCCTGCTGCACCTGCAGATCGATAAGGCCCATCACTGGCTCGGCTGGCAGCCCCGCTGGGACTACGCCACCACCATTGATCGAACCGTGGGCTGGTACCGCGCCGTGCACGAAGGGGCCAGTGCCCTGGAGTGCTGCCTGGCGGATCTGGAGGCCTACACCCCTTGAGACTTATGAACTCTGATCAGCAACCTTACACCCCTACATTTGAAGACGAAGAACTCTCCGAGCGTCTCGAATGGCTCAACCTGCAGATGCCGTCATTCATCCGTGGCGATGAGGATGTGGATGCCGAAACCATCTTTGATTTCTTCGCGATAGACAAGCACTGTTCATGAACGATCCAGTTGCCCTGAAGCAGGAAATCCTGCGCCTCACTCGCGAATACGCCCGCCAGGTGCACGCCAACTTCCGCCCAGCTGCTGATCCCGCTCGGCAGCCCTGGCGGCAGGGCACCACCATCCCCTACGCCGGCCGCGTGTTCACAGAAGACGAGGTGGAAGCAGCGGTGAGCAGCACGCTCGACTTCTGGCTCACCCTCGGCTCAGAGGGCGAGGCGTTTCAGAAGGAGCTCGCTGCCTTCCTCGGCGTGCGCCACAGCCTGTTGGTGAACTCGGGCTCCAGCGCCAATCTTATCGCCATCTCTGCGCTCACCTCCCCCAAGCTGCCGGCCGAGCGGCGCATCCAGCCGGGCGATGAGGTGATCACGGTGGCGGCGGGCTTCCCCACCACCGTGGCGCCGATCGTGCAGGTGGGGGCGGTGCCGGTGTTCATCGACGCCAACCCGATCACCGGCAATGCCCGCTGCGACCAGCTGGAGGCGGCCTACAGCCCGGGCAAAACCAAGGCCGTGATGATGGCCCACGCCCTGGGCAATCCCTTCGATCTGGCCACCACCCTGGCCTTCTGCCGCAAATACAAGCTGTGGCTGGTGGAAGACAACTGCGATGCTTTGGGGTGCAGCTACTCGATGCCCCGCGAGCTAGCCGAGAGCCTGGGTTTCACAGAGAACAGCCCCGGCCTTGATGAAGGCCCCGATCGCGTGATCCGCTGGACCGGCACCTGGGGGGACATCAGCACCCAGAGCTTTTACCCGCCCCATCACCTGACTATGGGCGAGGGCGGCGCGGTGAATATTGTGCGCGACCAGAAGCTGAAGGTGATCGCCGAAAGCTTCCGCGACTGGGGCCGCGACTGCTGGTGCCCCAGCGGCATCGACAACACCTGCAACAAGCGCTTTGGCTGGCAACTTGGCGAGCTGCCCGAGGGCTACGACCACAAGTACACCTACAGCCATCTGGGCTTCAACCTCAAGCCCCTCGATCCCCAAGCGGCCATCGGCCGGGTGCAGCTCCAGCGCCTGCCTGAGTTCATCGAAGCCCGCAAGCAGAATTGGGAGACCCTGCGCCGGGGGCTGGCGGCCCACGAGGATGTGCTGGAGTTTGCCCTGCCAACCCATGCCACAGGCTGGGATCCAGAGACAGGCTTCAGCTGGGATGGCACGGGCTGCCGCAGCGAGTGCAGCTGGTTTGGCTTCAAGTTGGCGGTGAAGGCAGGGGCACCCTTCAGCCGCACAGATCTGGCCCGTGAGCTCGATGCCCATGGCATCGGCAACCGCATGCTGTTTGGAGGCAACCTGGTGCGCCAGCCGGCCTTTGTGCAGCTGCGCCACGACCGACCAGAATCCATGCGGCTGGTGGGTGATCTGGCCGATTCCGATGTGAGCATGAACAACACCCTGTTTCTGGGCACGTACCCAGGGCTCACTGGGCCGATGCTTCAGGCGGAGATTGGGGTGATTCAGAAGTTCTGTAAGCTCTGATGCGCCTGTTTATCACCGGTGGCACTGGCTTCATCGGGTCCTATGTATTGGCGGCATCCTTAGCGGCTGGTCACGAGGTAGTGGCGCTGCGCAGGTCACATCACTCGCATCCAGTCATCCCCTTACCAAGCGAGCCCCACTGGTGCGAGGGAGATCTTGCCAATTTGCAGGTCTCGCAGTTCCATGGCGTTGACGCGTTGGTGCATCTGGCTTCTGCGGGGGTGAACCCAAAGCCGGCTAGTTGGAGAGAGCTTGTGCGAGCCAACGCCGAAGGGAGCCTGCGGCTAATGGAGCTGGGGACTGAGGCGGGAGTACGAAGGTACGTTGTAGCCGGCAGCAGCCACGAGTACGGCAATGCTGCCCGTCGCTATGACCCTATTCCTCCCGACGCTCCCCTAGAGCCCCTAAGCCCTTACGGAGCTAGTAAGGCGGCTGGATTTCAGCTGCTTCAAGCTTTCGCCATTGCTAGCGGTTCGGAGTTGTTCTATGGCCGTATCTTCACCGCCTACGGCGAGGGGCAGTTTGAGGGCAACTTCTGGCCTTCCCTCCGCAGCGCAGCCCTTTCAGGAAAGGATTTTCTAATGACCTCAGGCCGGCAGGTGAGCGATTTTGTTTCTGTCGAGGTGGTAGCCAACCACCTGCTGGCAGCTTGCATCCGTCCCGATGTTGCTGCCGGCGTGCCGCTGGTGGTGAATGTCGGCTCCGGTCAGGCAACCAGCCTTCTTGCATTCGCACAGGCCGAATGGGACCGGCTGGGTGCTATCGGTAGATTGCTTCCCGGCAGCCTGCCGGATCGTGCTGATCAGATTGAGCGCTACGTGCCCGATCTGCGCGGTCTGCAGATTCCAGCCTCTACCCATTGCTGAATCCGATGAAAGTTCTGATCACTGGTGGCTGTGGTTTTCTCGGATCCAACCTTGCTGCTTCCTACTTGAAGGAAGGCGCACAGGTGGTCGTTGTTGATGCGCTTTTCCGGAAGGGATCTGCGGCGAACCTGGCCTGGCTTGAATCGCAGGCCGCTAAAGGGCGATTCCACTTCATTCAAGCCGACCTTGCAGATGCTGAGGCGGTGCTGGCTGTGTTCCGTCGCCATGCCCCATTCGACTACATCTGCCATGTGGGTGGGCAGGCAGGGCTGACTGAAAGTCCATTCATCCCGTTTCCGCAAGGCTGATGCCAACCCAGTCGAGCATTCGGCTGATGTCGTGTGCCACAGCCATCAGACCAGCACGGATCGATTGAAAACCGTTGCAGCGC
>NZ_JAGQCX010000010.1:0-88733 GCF_024346415.1 Cyanobium sp. Aljojuca 7D2 | reverse complement strand
TGGCGTTGCTGGAAGGCACAACAGCACCAGAGATGATGTTGTTGCCGTACATCAGGGAGCCGGCGACGGGCTCACGGATGCCGTCGATGTCGACGGGGGGAGCGGCGATGAACGCCACGATGAAGCAGATGGTGGCAGCCAGGAGGCAGGGGATCATCAGCACACCGAACCAGCCCACATACAGGCGGTTGTTGGTGGAGGTGACCCACTCGCAGAACTGGTTCCACGCAGAAGCGCCTTGGCGCTGCTGAATAGTGGTTGTCATGAGAACGAGAGAAGGGTGTTCCAGAGGAACGGGTATGGAAGGCGGGAATCCGATCTGCCAAGAAAGCAGAAGCGAAAACAGCCGGACGGAATCCCGTCGCTCGCAACTGTAACGGAAGATTGCGGTGATGGTGAGAGAGCCGCGGCCTGGATGCCGCAGGCCTGCTGATGACTCTGATTAGCGCAGCTGATGGGTGGCGATCCGGGCGGGCTATGGCGGCAATCCATAGCCAGCCGCTGCTGCCACTGCTAGGAGTTTCCCTGCACAGGCCCTTCTCCGGCATGGCACTGCCCCCCACGCTTCAAGCCCTGCCCATCCGTGCCGCCCTGGTGGCGGTGGCCAGCACCGCACTCCTGATCGGGGGCTGTCAACGGCAACCGTCTGCCGAACTGCAGCGGGTGCTTCAGCGCCAGGAACAACTCGAACTCAAGATTCAGCAGCTGGAGCAGAAGCTCAACGCCGTGACCCCGGGCAACGGGGCGGATCCAGCCGGCAAACCTCCAGCTGGGGCGATCAAGTCGCTCACGTACCGCAGCGGCACTCAAGACGACCGGCTCCGCATCTACTGGGCCGACGGCACCAAGAGCGATTTGCCCTGCACCAAAGAACAGTCGACCCTGGTGTGCGGTTGATCCCGCTTGACAGGAGCGGGGCCCCAGGTTGAGCTGGAGCCCACAAAAGCCCTGAATCCATGCGCTCCCCTCTTGCTGCCGCAGCGATGTTGCTGAGCCCAGGCCTGTTGGCCGGCGGCCTGGCCCTGCAGGCGCCCCTTGTGGCGCAGGCCCAGGCCGATGCCCCCGTGCCCTTCAGCGCCGTGCGGGCCCTCAACCTGGCGCGCAACACAGCGATCCAAAGCAACGGGGGTCTGAGTGTGTACCGGCCAGCGCAATGCATGTACGAAACCGCCAGCGCCGGCAACCAGTGCCTGATCAGCAACACCAACAACGGCTATCTCTTCCGCTTCCTTGGTGGCGCCCCTGGCTGGCAGCAACTGGACCTGGCCCCCAGCGTGGAGACCGAGATCCGCATTTCCAGTGATGGCCGCACCGTGCTGGGCGTTGATTACAACGGCGCCCCGCGCTGAGCCAGCTTCGACGCCACAGCCGAAAGGGCTGCAGACCAGGCGGCTGAGACCGGCCAGCCTTCCCGACGGGTGAGGCTCAGGGCAATGCCCTTCTCGCCGTAGGCCGCTTCATTGACGAACACGGGCCAAACGGGCTGGCCCTCCAGGCCCGGCGGCGGCTCAAAGCTGAGGGTCGTCCCACCCGGATCGGCAAACACCGGATCACCCGGATGCAGCGGTTGCCAATCGCGGTGCTGCAACGCCGGATGCAGGTAGGCCTTGGGCGTGCCATCGGCGTGGCGTGGCAAATCCAGGCTGCCCAGATGGCGGTGCACCACCAGCTCCGCCGGCAGCCGCAGCGTTCCTCGCTGCGCCGCTGCCAACACCGCCAAAGCCGCCTCCACCCCCAGCTGAGTTTGGCGGCAGATCTGGGCCTGGATCACCCCCTGGGGCACGGGCCCCACTTCGATCACCAAGCCACAGGGCCAGCGCTCCACCAGAAAGCCTGTTTGCGCGGCATCGGCTTCGTGCAGGTAGATCGGCAAGCCCAGCAGCCCCTGAATGCCGGCCGCCAGGGCCAGATCGGCCGGGCGCCGGCCGTAGATCACCAGCGCGTTGCCCATGGCACTGGTGGTGCTGTGCAGATCCAGTGCCACCAGGCAGGGGTCTTCGGCCTCGGGGCCATGGCTGACCACCAGCTCCCGGGCGCGCTGCAGATCCGCCCCATCCTGGGAGACATCCGCCAACAGCTCCATGGCAAAACAGCGGTTGAGATCGCGTTCGAGGTAGCGACGATTGCGGGCATGGGCGGCGGGGTTGCCGATCACCAGCTCCAGGTCGAGACCGTGGCGCTGCAGGGCTTCTGGGTGGCGGCGCCAGTGCTCCAGCAGCCAGGGGGCATTGCGCTCATTGCCATGGGTGCCGGCCACCACCAAGACCTTGGCCGGCGCTGAAATCGGGCTCATCGGGGGATGGCTGGTGCCAGGCGCTGGATTTCGGGGCCAGCCTGACGCAGATTCAGACCCTTGCCCCGACCTCAACCATGGCCCCTCCTGCCCCCCTGGTGCGCACGGCCCGGGCGCTCTGGCACTGGCAATGGCGCCAGCTGATGGGCGGCCTGGGGCCCGCCGATGCCGACGGCAACTACCGCCGGCCGGCGGGGGCCTTCATCGCCCTGCCGCCGCTGCCCAGCGATGCCGCCGCGGCCGATGGCCATGTGCTGATCGTGGGCCGGAGCTGCCCCTGGGCCCACCGGGCCTGGCTGGTGTGGAACCTGCGCCAGCTGGCAGCCAGCATCAGCCTGTTGGTGGTGGATCCCGATCCCGAGGAAGGCCGCTGGCGCTTCGCTGAGCCCTTTGAGGGCTGCACCACCTTGATCGAGCTCTACGAGCACTCGGGAGCCGATCCCGGGCAGCGGGCCACGGTGCCGGCGCTTTATTCCCGCCGGGAGCGGCGCATTCTGGTGGGCGAAAGCGCCCGGCTGATCGAGCTGCTCAACCGCTGGCCCTCCCCCGACGCGCCCGATCTGGAGCCCCCCACCCAAGAGGCCGCCACCACGCACTGGCGCGAACGGCTGCAGAGCGCCGTCAACGATGGGGTGTACCGCTGCGGCTTCGCCCGCAGCCAGGCCGCCTACAACCGGGCCGAAGAAGCGCTGTTTGCGGCACTGAGCGACGCGGATCGGGCTCTCGAGCAGAAGCCCTGGCTGAGTGGGGCCGAACTGAGCCTGGCCGACGTGGTGCTGTTCCCCACGTTGATCCGCCTGGAGTTGGTGTACGCGCCCCTGTTTGGCTGCAGCCGCCTGCCCCTCTGGCAGCTGCCGGCCCTGTGGGACTGGCGGCAGCGCTTCCACGAGCTGCCCGGCGTGGCCAGCACCTGCTGGCCGGAGGCCTGGCGCCGCGACTACTTCGGAGCCCTGTTCCCCCTGCATCCCTCCGGAATCATTCCCGCCGGGCCACCGCTCGCCACACTGGTGACAGGCCGCCCCGTTCCAGGGGCCTGGGCCGATCCAGTTGATCCGTGATCCAGGGCACCACCATGAGCGATCCGGTGTTTGAGGGGGTGTATGGCCCCTACACCATCGATGCCACCGACCGGCGCGAAGTGCTCGGCTATCGCCTGGCCCTCACCGCCGTGGCCGTGGGCCAGGCGGGGTTGCTGCTGCAGTGGCGGCAGCTGGGGTCGGAGCTGGTGTGGCCCTGGATGCTGCTGATGGCGGCGGGGCTGGGCCTGGCCCTGCGCTGGATTCACATCTACCTGGTGCCGCTGCACCGGGCGTTGCAGCTGTTCTGGCTGCTCGGCTGCATCGGAGCACTGGCCCTGGCGGCCAGCCGCGGCCCCGGGGGCATGCTGCCGGCCTTAGCCAACCAACGCCTCTGGGTGCTGGCGATCGGCCCCTTCTTCGCCGCCCTGGCGGGGGTGGGCTTCAAGGAATTCTTCTGCTTCCGCCGGCCCGAGGCGATCGGGGTGACGCTGCTGCTGCCGCTGGCCCTGCTCGGCCACCTCAGTGGCCTGCTCCAGCCCCCGATCAGCACGGCCTTGCTCGGCCTGGAAAGCACTTTGCTGCTGGTGCTCTGCCTGCGCAAATTCCCCATGCCCGCCGCGGCCGACGTGGGTGACAAGAGCGTTTTCGTGTATCTCAAGGCCCAGGCTGCAGGCGGGGCTGACCCCGCAGCCGGAGTGGCGCCTTGAGCCTGATCAGCCTGGTGGAGGCCGGCAAGGATTTCGGCATCCGCACCCTGTTTGAAGGCCTCACCCTGCATATCGGCGAGGGGGAGCGGCTGGGGCTGATCGGCCCCAATGGCGCTGGCAAGAGCACCCTGCTGAAGGTGCTGGCCGGCCATGAGCCCCTGGGCAGCGGCCAGCGGCGCTGCGCCCCCCGCACCCGGGTGGTGCTGGTCGACCAGGAGCCCGAGCTCGACCCTGCACACACGGTGCTGGAGCAGGTGTTTGCCGGCAGCGGCGAGAAGATGGCCCTGTTGCGGCAACACACGGCCCTCAGCCAGGCCGTGGCCGACAGCCCCGACAACGCCACCGCCCTGGCCCAGCTGAGCGATCTTCACGGGCGCATGGACCAGCTCAACGCCTGGGGCCTGGAGCAGCAGTGCCGCGAGGTGCTGGAGCGGCTCGGCATCGCCGACATCGACCGCAAGGTGGGCGACCTCTCTGGCGGCTACCGCAAGCGGGTGGCCCTGGCCGCCGCCCTGGTGGCCGAGCCAGACGTGCTGCTGCTGGATGAGCCCACCAACCACCTCGACGCCAACGGCGTGGAGTGGCTGCAGAGCTATCTCGATCGATTCCCAGGCGCCCTGGTGCTGGTGACCCACGACCGCTACGTGCTCGATCGGGTCACCCGCCGCATCGTGGAGGTGGATCGGGGCCTGGCCCGCAGCTACGCCGGCAACTACGCCACCTACCTCACCCACAAGGCCGAGGAGGAGGCATCAGAAGCGGCATCGGCCGCCAAGTTCAAGGGCACGCTGCGGCGAGAGCTGGCCTGGCTGCGGCAGGGCCCCAAAGCCCGCAGCACCAAGCAGAAAGCGCGGATCCAGCGCATTGAGGCGATGCGGGAGGCACCCCAGCGCCAGAGCCGAGGCCAGGTGAGTCTGGCCACCACGAGCCGGCGGCTCGGCAAGCGGGCGATCACCGCCGAGGAGCTGGGGGTGAGCGCCGGTGAGGGCCCCGATGCCAGGCCCCTGCTACGCGCCTTCAGCTACGACTTCAGCCCGGAGGACCGGATCGGCATCATCGGGCCCAATGGCGTGGGCAAGTCGAGCCTGCTGGAAGTGATCGCCGGCCGGCGCCAACCCAGCAGCGGCAGCCTGGAGCTGGGCTCCACCGTGAAGCTGGCCTACTTCGACCAGCACAGCGACGTGCTGCTCAAACCCGACCAAAAGGTGCTGGAGGTGGTGCAGGCTGCCGCCAGCCGAGTGTCGGTGGATGGTGAAGAGCTGAGCGCCTCCCAGCTGCTGGAGCGGTTCCTCTTCCCACCGGCTCAGCAACACCAGCCGGTCGGCAAGCTCTCCGGCGGCGAGCGGCGGCGGCTGCACCTCTGCCGGCTGCTGATCGAGGCGCCCAACGTGCTGCTGCTCGACGAGCCCACCAACGACCTCGACGTGCAGACCCTGAGCGTGCTGGAAGACTTCCTCGAAGACTTCCGCGGCTGCGTGGTGGTGGTCTCCCACGACCGCTACTTCCTCGACCGCACCGTGGACCGGCTGTTCTGCTTCGAAAAGGGCGAGCTGCAGCGCTTCGAGGGCAACTACAGCGCCTACCTGGAGGCCAGCGCCGCTCGCCAGGCTCCATCCCAGGCGTCCGCCGCACCTCAGGCGCAAAGCCCACCCCCCAAAACCGCGCCGGCCGGGAGCACCCAGCCACGGCGCCGCAGCTTCAAGGAAACCCGCGAATTGGCCGACCTGGAGACCAACCTGCCGCAGTGGGAGCAGCAGCGCCGCGAGCTGGAGCAGGCCCTGGCCAGCGGGGGCAGCGACTACACCGCCCTGGAGGCGCTCACCTACGACCTGGCCCAGCTGAGCGAGCGGATCCACGCGGGCGAAGAGCGCTGGCTGGCCCTCAGCGAGCTAACGGGGTGAGGGAGTTGCCATCGCCGCAGCCGAGCGGCGCCGGCGGTGGGGATGGGCCATGTCCAGGGCCCCCTCCGTGCCGCCGCGCTGTCGCGGCGGCAGGCCACAGACCGGGCCGGCCGGTTCTGGCAGAAGCCAGGGCTGGCGACGCACCCGGGCGCCGTGGGCCTCGGCCTCCTTCATGGCGGTGGGCTTGTAGTCGTCGGCCGCGCGGTGGGTGGCCATTTGGTCACCCATGCGCCGCAGATAGAGATCCTGGTACCAGGTGATCAGGCCATGCTCATGGGCCTCACAGGCGGCCTGCAGGGAGGGAAAGCGCTGACTCACCAGGCCACTAGGCGCACATTGTTTCCAATCCAACACATCGTCAAAGCTCAGGCCCCGCCGCCACTGGCGTTGCTCAGAGAGGTAGCAGTGCTCCTCAGGACCGTTGATCCAGAACAGACGCCCGTTCTCATCCATGAAGTGCCGACCGCGCCGCTGCTTGATGCGTGCCATGGGGATCCCCCGCAATGCGCTTTTCCTGCTGCTAGCCACGCCTGGGCAGATCCGCAGCAGGCAACAGAAAGGCGCAAGGTGGTTTGGCGCCCGTATGGTGAGCCGCGGTGAGTTCCGGCCTTAGGCAGCCGGTATCCGAATGAAAAGCATCGACGAGCACATCCAGAAGGACCAGAGCGAGATCGAAGCCGCCCGGGCCGCTGGCGACTTGGGCAAAGTCCGCCACTTGGAGGAGGAGCTGCAGGGCCTCCAAGAGTTCAAGGAGCACCACCCCGAAGACAGCCACGACCCCACTCCGTTGGAAGTCTTCTGCGACCTCAACCCCTCCGCACCTGAGTGCCGCGTGTACGACGACTGAGCACCCCTTCGGCCTCGATACTGATCAGGCCTGGGAAATCCCGAGCTGCTGCCATACCGCGGCCAGCAGCTCGGGCAAATTTTTCGAAGCCGCAGCTGAAATGGCCAGAACGGGTGGACCTCCACGGGCCTGCACGTGTTGGCGCAAGCCTTCGAGCTCAGCCTCCAGCGCAACGGGGTCGAGCAACTCGATCTTGTTGAGCACCACCAGCCGAGGCCGTTGGTCCAGGCCGTGGCCGTAAGCCGTCAGCTCCTGCTCCACCACCTGAACATCGGCCAGCACGTTGTCGACGCTGGCATCGATCAGATGGATCAGAAGCCGAGTGCGCTCGATATGGCGCAGGAAGTCGTGGCCAAGGCCGGCACCCTGGGCCGCTCCGGCAATCAAGCCAGGGATATCTGCAAACACGGTGCCATCACCGCTGGGCCGGCGCACCACCCCCAGGTTGGGCACCAGGGTGGTGAAGGGATAGTCGGCGATCTTGGGCCGGGCCGCCGAGAGCACGGAAATCAAGGTGCTCTTGCCGGCGTTGGGCAGGCCGATGATGCCCACCTCCGCCAGCAGCTTGAGCTCCAGCTGCAGCATCCACTCCTCACCCTCCTTGCCCTCGGTGAACTTCTCGGGCGCCCGGTTGCGGTTGCTGAGGTAGTGGGCATTGCCGAGGCCGCCGCGGCCGCCCAGCGCCACCAACAACGCATCGCCGGGATCGGTGAGGTCGCCGAGCAGGATGGCTGTGCGGGCATCGCGCACCTCCGTCCCGCAGGGCACCTTGATCACCAGGGGATCGCCGCTGGCGCCGGTGCAGCGGTTAGGGCCACCCCGCCGGCCATCGATGGCCGCGAACAGGCGCTTGTACTTGAAATCCAGCAGGGTCTGGAGGTTGGCATCCGCCACCAGCAGCACGTCGCCGCCGCGGCCGCCATCTCCGCCGGAAGGCCCGCCCGCCGGCACATATTTTTCGCGGCGGAAGGCCACGATTCCGTCGCCGCCCCGGCCGGCCTTGACCGCGATGCGGGCCTGATCAATGAATTGCATTGGGACAAACCTAGGATCGCGCCGTCTGAAGGGCCGTTTTGGCAGAGGTTCGCTTCCAGCAAGTCAGCAAGACCTACCCACCCCGCAGGGGAAGCGATCCGGTGGAGGTGCTGCGGCAACTAGATCTGCAGATCCAGGACGGCGAATTTCTGGTGCTGGTGGGGCCGTCGGGCTGCGGCAAGAGCACCCTGCTGCGGCTGCTGGCGGGCCTGGAGCAGCCCAGCCACGGCGAGATCTACGTCGGCAACCGGCCCGTCAGCCAGCTACGCCCAGCCCAGCGGGACGTGGCCATGGTGTTTCAAAGCTACGCGCTCTACCCCCATCTCACGGTGGCCGGCAACATCGGCTTCGGGCTGCGCCGCAGCCGCCACCGCACCGCCCTGCAGCAGCTGCAGGACAGCCTGCACCTGGCCTCCCGGCGGCTGCCCGGGCCCCTGCAGGTGCGCTCCCGTAGGGAGGAGCGCATCGCCCAACGCATCGCCGAGGTGGCGGAGACCCTGGAGCTCGACCACCTGCTCGATCGCCTACCCAAGGAACTTTCCGGGGGCCAGAAGCAGCGCGTCGCCCTGGGCCGCGCCATCGCCCGCCAGCCGGCTGTGTTCCTGATGGATGAGCCGCTCAGCAACCTCGACGCCAAGCTGCGCACCGGCACCCGCACCCAGATCGTTGAGCTGCAGCGGCGGCTGGGTACCACCACCCTCTACGTCACCCACGACCAGGTGGAAGCGATGACGATGGGACACCGAATCGCCGTGCTCAACGCCGGTCAGCTGCAACAGCTGGGCACGCCGATGGAGCTCTACCAATGGCCCGCCAACCTGTTCGTGGCCCAGTTCATCGGTAGCCCCGCGATGAACCTGCTGCCGGTGGAGGCGATCAGCGCCGGCCAGCTGCAACTGGGTAGCCGCAAGCTGGCGGTGGAAGGCCCCCTGGCCGAGGCCCTGGCCGCGCGGGCCGGGCAGGAGCTCACCGGCGGACTGCGGCCCGAGCACTTCCGGCTGGCACCCGCCACCAACCGCAACCTGCGGGCCGAGGTGAGCCATGGCGAAGCTCTCGGCAACGAGCAGCTGCTCACCTGCCGCCTGGAGGAGGGCGATCACCTGGTGCAGGTGCGGGTCGGCCCCGAAGACAACTTGCCGCCCGGATCCACGCTGCACCTGGATGTCGATCCCCGCGGCTGGCGCCTGTTCGATGCCGCCGGAGATGCCCTGCCCCTGGTAGCCGAACCGGCCACAGCAGAGCCGCGCTTGCCCTCGTTTGGCTAGAGGGCCCTACTTCACGTAAATCACGCTGCAGCCAGGGCCGCCGTCGCCCTGCTCGGCATCGCTCACCCGCTCCACATAGGGCACGCTGGTGAGCCACTGGCGCAGGCCACGCTTGAGCTTGCCGGTGCCGATGCCGTGGATCACCCACACCGGCCCATTGGCGCCGCGCAGCCGCTCCTCCACCGCCGCCTCGGCCTCGTGCACCCGCAGGCCCCGCACATCCACCGTGTTGCCCTCGGTGCGCACGTCGGGGCCACGGCCGCCCAGCCCCCGCTGCCCCTTGACCTGCACCCGCACCTCCGGCGGGCTGGGTTTCTCGCCATGCAGGCCCTCAATGCCCGCCAGCTCCAGCGTCAGCCGCATCACCCCACAGCGCACGGTGAGTTCACGACCGTCATCGGCCAGGGCCAGCACCTCACCGGCCTTGCCCAGCGACAGCACCCGCACCCGATCGCCCACGGCGGGCATCCAGCCGCGGTGCTCCCGCCGCTCCGGGGCGGGGCGGTGCTGCTGCTCCAGGGATTTGAGGCGTTGGCCGGCCTGACGGGCGGTTTCACCCAGTTCAGCGCGGCTGGCGCGGCTGGCATCGTGGCCCTGGCGCAGACGGCGAATGATCCGTTTCACCTCGTTCTGGCCCTGGCGGATCGAGCGCTCCAGCTGCTGGCGCCGCTGCTCCTGCAGCTCGGCGCTCTGCTGGGTTTGCTGCTGCCAGCGCAGCAGCAACTCCTCGTGCAGCAACTCGGTGCGGGCCAGCAGGGCGGCAGCCTCCTCGGCGGCCTCCTGCTGGCGCTGGCGCTGGTCTTCCAGGCCGGCGATCACCTGGTTCACCTCACCCTCGCCAAGGGGCTCCAGCTGGGCGGCGGCGAGCTCCAGCACAGACGCCCCCAGGCCCAACCGGCGGGCGATGGCCAGGGCGTTGCTGCGGCCCGGAATCCCCCACTGCAGCCGGTAGGTGGGGGAGAGGGTGTCCACGTCGAAGGCCACCGAAGCGTTCTCGAAACGGGGATCGTTGTATTTGAGAGCTTTGAGCTCGCCGAAGTGGGTGGTGGCGATCGTCAGGCGGGCCCGATCGGCCAGATGCTTCAGCAAGGCCGTGGCGAGGGCCGAGCCCTCCAGGGGATCAGTGCCGGCACCCACCTCATCGAGCAGCACCAGCGTCGCGTCAGATGCGCTCCCCCCCACACCGGCTCCAGCAGGCAGGGCATCGAGGATGCGGGCGATCCGGCGGATGTGGCCGCTGAAGGTGGAGAGGTTTTGCTGCAGCGACTGCTCATCACCGATGTCGGCCAGCACCTGGGCGCACCAGGGCAGCCGCGGCGTGCCGCTGCAGGGCAGAAACAGCCCGGCGCGGGCCATCAGCGCCGCGAGCCCCACGCTCTTCAGGGTGACGGTCTTGCCGCCGGTGTTGGGGCCGGTGATCGCCACCACCCGCAGCTCCGGTGCCACCACCAGGCTCACCGGCACCACCGGATGGCCGCCCTGCCGCTTGTGCTGCCAGAGCAGCAGCGGGTGGCGCAGGTCGCGCAGCTCAAAGGGGGCCTCCGGCTCGGCCGCCAACTCGGGCCGCACCGCCCCCAGCCACTGGCCATAGCGGGCCCGGGCCACCCCCGCATCCAGACGCAACAGCACCTGTTGCAGGCCCGTCAGGGCTTCGGCCTCCTCCCCCACCTGGGTGCTCAAGGTCATCAGCACCTGCCGTTCCAGCTCCCGCTCACGCCCCTCCAGGTCGCGGATGCGGTTGCCCAGGGCAATCACAGCCTGGGGCTCGATGAACACCGTCTGCCCTGAGGCCGAACTGTCGTGCACCAGCCCCGGCACCTGGCCGGCGGCACCGGCCTTCACCGCCAGCACCGGCCGGCCATTGCGCTCGGAAATCACGCTGTCCTGCAGCAGCGAGCCCCAGCGGCGCAGCAGCTCCTGAAGCCGCTCCCGCCGCTCCGAACGCACGCCCAGCAGCTGCCGGCGCAGCCCCTCCAGGGGCGGGCTGGCCCGATCGGCCACCCGGCCGCCCTCCTCCAGGCAGAAGTGCAGCCGCTGCTCCAGCTCCGGCAGGGTGCGCAACTCAGCCACCAGGGCCGAGCACACCGGCCTCAGCTCGGCATCGTCGATCTGGCGCCGCAGCCGGCGCGCCGCCGCCAGGGTGCCGGCCAGGGCCAGCAGATCTTCACCGGCCGCGGTGCCGCCCTTGGCGCAGAGGGTCACCAGCGGCGCGATGTCGGCGACGCCCTGGAAACTCAGGCCTCCCTCCAACACCCCATCGAGGCCCAGCAGTTCGGTGGTTTCCGCCAGCAGCTCCTGGCTGGCCACCAGGGAGTCGGGCAGGGGCAGGGCCTGACAGGCGCGACGGCCCGGGGCCGTGCTGGCAAAACTGGCCAGCTGCTCGGCCAGTCGCGGCCACTCCAGCAGCTCCAGGGCTTCCTGTTGAATCGGAGCTGAGGGATGGGCGAACGTCGTCACCCGCCCAGGTTGGAGGGGATGCCGCCGGGGGGCTCGTAGAGCATCTCCAGCCAATTGCCTTCCGAATCCTGCAGGTAAAAGCTGGCGGTGCCGTCGCGGTGGTCATGCACCGGGCCGCAGGCTTGGCCGACAGCCACCAGCTGGGCATGTACGGCATCCACTTCAGCCCGATCACGGAAGTGGAAGGCGAAGTGGGGGCCAGCCGCCTTGTAATCCGGGCTCAGCAGAGCGATGCCGCTGCCACCGCCGGGCCACTCCAGGTAGGCCCAGTCGGGTGAATCCCAGGTGAGCTGCAGGCCCAGGCTTAGGTAAAAGGCCTTGGCGCGCTCCATGTCCTGCACCCGCAGGGCCACGTGGCCAAGGGTGTGGGCGGCAGGGATGGGAGCAGGGATCATGGGGGTCAAGTGGGTCATCCCTGGCGCAGCCAGGCGGCTGCATCGCAGGCGTGATAGGTGAGGATCAGATCAGCGCCGGCCCGTTTGAAGCAGAGCAGGGTTTCCAGCACCACCGCCCGCTCGTCGATCCAGCCCTTCTCCGCGGCGGCCTTCACCATCGCGTACTCACCACTCACGTTGTAGGCCGCGATCGGCAGCTCGGTTTCGCCGCGCAGCCGGTGAATGATGTCGAGGTAGGCCAGGCCGGGCTTCACCATCAGGATGTCGGAGCCTTCCTGCTCATCGAGCAGGGCTTCGGTGAGGGCTTCACGGCCATTGGCCGGATCCATCTGATACGTGCTCTTGTCGGTGGGAATGGGCTTGCCGGCGGCCGCGCGGGGTGCCGAATCCAGGGCTTCACGGAAAGGGCCGTAGTAGGCGGAGGCGTATTTGGCCGTGTAGCTGATGATCCCCACGTGCTCGAAACCCTCCTCATCGAGGGCTTCGCGGATGGCGCCAACGCGGCCATCCATCATGTCGCTGGGGCCGATCAGGTCGGCACCGGCCCGAGCCTGGGCCACCGCCTGCTTGCAGAGGATGGCCACGGTGTCGTCGTTGAGCACCACCCCCTCCTCGCTGACGATGCCGTCATGGCCGTCGCAGGAATAGGGGTCGAGGGCGACGTCGGTCATGATCGCCATGCCGGGATGCTCCTGCTTGAGCCGGCGGATGGCACGGGGGATCAGACCACCCTCGTTGAAGCATTCGGCGCCGTCCTCGGTTTTAAGGCCATCGGCCACCTTCGGGAACAGCACGACGCAGCGGATGCCGAGATCCCAGGCCCGGCCCACTTCCTGCACCAGTCCTTCGAGGCTCCAGCGCATCGCACCGGGCATGGCCCCGATCGGCTCGTTGGTGGCACCCTCATGCACGAAGAGGGGATAGATGAAATCAGCCGCGCTGAGGTGATGCTCCCGCACCATCGCCCTCAGGGCCGGCGTGCGGCGCAAACGGCGGGGACGGTAAGTGAGCTCCATGACGGCGGTGTGGCTAGGGCGGATCCTAGAGACGGGCCGCCTGGATCCACCCCGCCCGAGGATCGGCGCTGCGGGCCGCCCGCAGCTGCTCGAGCAACTGGCGCTCCTGGGCACTGAGCTGGTCGGGCAGCTTGAGCACCGGGGTGAGCAGCAGGTCGCCGCGGCCCTCCTTGAGGGGCCAACCCTTGCCCTTGAGCCGCAGGCTGCGGCCCAGGGTCATGCCGGGCGGCACCTGCACGGAGGCCTCGCCATCGGGGGTGGCCACCCGCACCTCGCCGCCAAGGGCCAGCTCATCGAGGCTCAGGGGCAACTCGGCCCGCAGCTGATCGCCATCGAGCTTCCACACCGGATGGTCCTGCAGCTGCAGGTTGAGGTAGAGATCGCCGCGGCGTCCCGTGCCGGGCTGCAGGTTGCCCTTGCCCTTGAGCCGCAGCCGGCTGCCGGGCTTAACCCCGGGTGGAATGCGCACCTGCACGCGCTCGTCGTTCACCGCCAGGGTGCGCTCCGAGCCGCGGAAGGCATCGGCAAAAGAAAGGCTGATGCTGGCCTCAGCATCGAGATTGATCGGAGCGCCACGGCCAGCCCCACCGGGTCCCCCAAAACCTGGTCCGCCAAAGCCCGGTCCACCAAAACCGCCGGGAAAACCGGAGCCAAAGCCAAAGCCACCCGGTGCCCCGCCACCGCCGCCCGGGCCGCCGAAGCGTCCGAGCAAATCGTTGATGAAGTCGTCAAAGTTGCCGTAGCGGCCGAAATCCACATCGACGCCACCCATACCGGAGCCACCACCAGCCTGGCTCCAGTACTGGCCGAACTGCTCGTAGCGGCGGCGCTTGTCGGGGTCGGAGAGCACCTCATAGGCCTCGCTCACCTCCTTGAACTTGGCCTCGGCCCCCGCATCACCGGGGTTCACATCCGGGTGGTACTGACGGGCCAGCTTGCGAAAGGCACGCTTGACCGCATCGGCATCGGCACCGCGCTCGACCCCAAGCACCTTGAAGTAATCGCGGTAGCCGTTTGCGCTCATCGACCAAGGCTCCACCGCTGGCGACCAGTGTCTCAGCCGCGAGGGGGATTCGCAGGCGCCTGGAAGGGCGGAAGGCCGAACGCCACACCGAAAACAAGGCCAGAGAACAGGCCTGTGGTTTTGCTCACATCCGGGTGAAAACGCCGCGCAATCGCCCTACCCTCAAACCCTCCCCTGCTCCGTTCATGGCAGCTTCCAGCTCCCTGCGCTCCGGCCTGCTGATTGCCCTGAGCACGGCGCTGCTGGGCTTTGCGGCCACGGCCAGTGCCGGCAGCGGCGCCAATGCTCCGGCCGCCTCCACCACCCCCACCCTTGGGGAGGCGCTGGCAGCCTCCACCCCTGAGCAGAAGTCCCTCAGCGCCCATCTGCACGCCAAGGGCGCCATCTTCTACGGAGCCTGGTGGTGTCCCGCCTGCTTCCAGCAAAAGAATCTGTTTGGCAAAGAAGCTGGCAACCGCCTCCCCTATGTGGAGTGCGACAAAACCGACGACGGCCGGGCTGTGTGCACGGCCGCCAAAATCCGCGCTTTTCCCACCTGGGAGCTGGCCGGCAAGCCACGCCTCGAAGGGGTGCAGACCATCGAAGAGCTCAAGGTGTGGAGTGGCTACCAGAGTGGTGGCGACCACAGCCAGCATTGATCCTGGCGATAGGCCGTTAGAGGGCTGGCAGCGAATCCGCGGGACGGGAACGATCAAGCGGAGCCTGCCAGCGCGAGCGCTGCAGATCCCAAACCGCCAGCAGGGCCGCCAGCGACACCAGCGCTGCCAAGGCCATTCCCAGGGACAAGCGGTTGGGGTTCACCCTGATGCGCCGCCGCCTAGACGGCTGGCCTCTGCCCAACGGGCGGCCGCAGCGTCCACACACCAGTCGTCCAGCCAGGCCACGATCCGCCTTAACCGACCAACTGCCGCAGTGGGGACACGCCATTGCTCAGCCAATGAAAAGGGCCCTTCCAGGCCCCATGGGTCATTTGGGTGATAAGGCTGACCTCACCCCATCTCCCTTAAAGGGTCAGGCAGCCACAGGGGCAGTCTGACGGGAGAAACGAACGATGTTGTTCGCTGTTACGTGTTTGCTCTTACCGAGCAGGCTTCAGTCACCCTCCTCATACCCCGTCGAAACCATTGCAGCCCCGTGAAGTGGAGCTGAGCGGAATCGAACCGCTGTCCGAAGCACCGGTGTGGATCACCTAGTCCGACCGAAACCGGACTCATGCATTGTGGCAGCAGCCACAGGTGGACGCAGGGGTGGGCATCACCGAACCGATCAACGGCGGACCAATCCATGGCGTGGCAGTGGTGCCACCGGGCCTCGAAAACGCCGCGGCGTCCGAGCTCACGGCCTTGGGCTGCCAAGCCGTTTCACCCCTACTCCGGGCCGTGCGCTTCGAGAGCGACCTGGCTGGCTTCTACCGGCTGCACCTGCAGGCCCGCCTTCCCTTCCGGCTGCTGCGTCAACTGGCCCACTTTCCCTGCCGCAGCAAAGACGAGCTCTATGACGGCGTGCAGCGCGCCGTCGACTGGAGCCGCTGGCTGCCCCCCGGCACCACCTTCCGGGTGGATGCCACCGGCACCGCCCCCGGCCTCAACCACAGCCACTACAGCGCCCTGCAGGTCAAAAATGCCCTGGTCGACCTGCAACGCCAGCAGTGGGGCGCCCGCTCCTCCGTCGACCTCGACGATCCCGACCTGGCCCTGCACCTGCACCTGGGCGGGGGCGAGGCGAGCCTCAGCCTTGATGGCAGCGGCGGCAGCCTGCACCGTCGCGGCTACCGGGCCGCCATGGGCCTGGCGCCGCTGAAGGAAAACCTCGCCGCCGGCCTGATCGCCCTCACCGGTTGGGATGGCAGCGTGCCCCTGGCCGATCCCCTCTGCGGCTCCGGCACCCTGCTGATCGAAGCGGCACGGCTAGCCCTGGGGCTGGCGCCGGGGCTGGGCCGGCACTTCGCCCTGGAGCGCTGGCCCGACTTCGACCCCCAGCTCTGGCAGCAAGAGCGCGATGCCGCCGCCAGCCTGGCCCGCGCCAGCGGCGATCCCCTGCCGCCGATCGTGGGCATGGAGCAGGATCCCGCCGTGCTGGAGCAGGCCCGCAGCAATGCCAAGGCCGGCGGCGTGGCCGAGGCGCTCGATCTGCGCCTGGGCGACTGTCGCGATTTTCAGCCGCCCGCGGGCCCCGGCATCCTGGTGTGCAACCCGCCCTACGGCGAGCGCATCGGCGAACGGGACGCCCTCGACTCCCTCTACGCCGACCTGGGCCGGATGGTGAAGGAGCGCTGCAGCGGCTGGAGCCTGTGGCTGCTGAGCGGCAACCCCGAGCTCACCGGCGCCCTGAAAATGAAGGCCAGCCGTCGCATTCCGATCAGCAACGGCGGCATCGACTGCCGCTGGCTGCACTACGAGATCCGCTGACTCAGGGCTTGTAGATATGGGGCTTGTGGATCAGGGCTTCTGAATCAGCTCCACAGAGAGGCCCTGGGCCCAAACGGGTTTCAGAGGTTGTTGAACAAGTTGTTCAACAACCGCAAAACAGCGATCGCGAACACCCCCACACTCCAGCCCCCAGCTCAGCGGCCCAGGATCGCGCGGGTGGTTTTGCTGAGGCCGGCGGTGGTCTGGGGCAGATAGGGGCCCTTGACCAGCTGGCCGCCCACCCGCACAAACACCCCGGCCAGCACCAGATCCAGAGCCGCCACGGCCAGGGCAGCGTGGATCCAGCTGAGCCCCTGGGCCTCACGCAGCCACAGCAGCAGGGCCAGCTCGGCGCCGATCAGGGCCAGCAGCAGCAGGGCCAGTCCGCCGCTGAGCAGCAGGGCGCCACTGATCAGCCGCCGCTTCTCCCGATCCACCTCCTGCAGGGCGATCCGCACATGCAGATCCATCACCGAGGTCATCAGGGCGCCGACCCGACCGGCCGCCACCCTCGCCACGCCGCTGCGCGCCTCCCGCTCCTGGGAAGGCCCAGGGTCGTTCTGATCCGTCATGCCGAGCGCCGGCCCGAAGCCAGCAGCAGACCCAGCAACACGCCCACGCCGGTGGCGATGCCGATCGCCATCAGCGGACGCTCCCTTACAGGCTTCTCAATGCGGGGCCGCAGTGAGGCATTCAGCTCATCGAGCAGGCTCTCGAGCTGGGCTTCCATCGGCGCCAGGTTGTCGGCCAGGCGGCTGGTTTGGTCACCGGCCACCTCCAGCAGCTCCAGCAGCTGGTCCTTCACCACCGTGGCGGTGCGGCCGCTTTGGCTGGCGATCACCTCCACCACCTCATCAAAGCTGCCCCGGGTGGCCTCGAGGGTCTGACGGGCCACGGCGGGCCACTCCCGCTGAATGGTGGGAATCAGGGTCTCAAATCGGTCGCGGAAGCCCTCGGGGCTGGCAACGCGGGGAGGCGTCTCGGCGGTCATGGAGAGGGAGGCGACAACGCAACGCAGCCCTCAAGCTAAGGAGGGGGTTGAGCTTTCGAAACCCTCCGCTACATTTCTGCTGCTCGGCGCACGGGCCTGTTGGTTCACATCAATCAGGTCGAGCTCACCCATTTCAAGTCCTTTGGCGGGTCGATGACGATCCCGCTGGAAGAAGGATTCACGGTGGTGACCGGGCCGAACGGCTCCGGCAAGAGCAACATTTTGGATGCGGTGCTGTTCTGCCTCGGCCTGGCCAGCAGCCGCGGCATGCGCGCCGACCGCCTGCCCGACCTGATCAACAGCGCCATGTTGCGCGCGGGCAAGGCCGCCGAAACGTCGGTGAGCGTGCGCTTCGACCTCAGCGAATGGCAGCCCGATGAGGCGGAAACGGGGCTGGAGCCGCCCGAGGAGGGCCCCTGGATCAAGCCCGGGCAAACCGAATGGACCGTGAGCCGGCGCCTGCGGGTGGCGCCGGGCGGCACCTACGCCAGCAGCTTCAGCGCCGATGGCGTGCCCTGCAACCTGCAGCAACTGCAGAGCCAGCTGCGGCGCCTGCGGGTGGACCCGGAGGGCAGCAACGTCGTGATGCAGGGCGACGTGACCCGCATCGTCTCGATGAGCGCCCGCGACCGGCGCGGGATCATCGATGAGCTGGCCGGCGTGGCCCTGTTCGACAGCCGCATCGAACAGACCCGCGGCAAGCTCGACGAGGTGCAGGAGCGCCAGGAGCGCTGCGCGATCGTGCAGCAGGAGCTGCTCAGCTCCCGCCAGAAATTGGAGCGCGACTGCGCCAAAGCCCGCACCTACCAAGACCTGCGCCAGCGCCACCACAGCGGCCGGCTGCAGGAGCAGGTGCTGGCCTTCGAAGCCGCCCAGACTGGCCTGGCGGCCCTGCTACGCCGGCGCGAAACCCTTACCGCCCAGCAGCTGAGCGAGCGGGAAGCGATTGCAACCGGTGAGGAGGCACTGACCGCCGCCGCCGCCGCCCTCGAGCAGCTCCAGGCTGAGGTGAAGGCCCTCGGCGAAGACCAGCTCCTCGCCGTGCAGGCCGAGTTGGCGGGTCTGGAGGCCAGCGGCCGCGAACTGGCCCGCCAGGCCGAGAAACACCAGCTCGACGCCGAAGCCCTGCAGCGCCAACGCCAGGAGCTGGCCCACAGCCAGGGCGACCTGCGCCAGCAACAACGGGCCCTCGACGACAGCGCCGACCAGGCCGAACTCGATGCCGCCGAGGCGGCCTGCCGCAGCGCCGAAGCCGCCGTGGAACTCTCCCGCCGCCGCCTGGGCGAGGTGGCGGGCCGCTCCGGCAGCTGGATGGAGGAGCAGCAGCAGCGCAGCCTGGCCCGCCAGCAACTCGCCGACCAGCTGGCCCCCCTGGAAGCGGAGCGCCAGCAGCTGCAGGAACGGCTGCGGCAGCACCAGGAGCGGCTGGCCGAACTGCAGAAGGAGGAGCAGCAGGAGGGCCTCAGCCATCGCAGCGGCCAACAGCAGCTGGAGGCCACCGAGAGCGCCTGGCAGCAGGTGCTGGAGGCCACCCGCCAGGAGCAGCAGCAGGTGCAGGAGCTGGCCGAAGCCCTGGCCCTGCAGCAGCGCACCCGCAGCCGCCTGGAGCAGGAGCAAGCCCAGCTGGAGCGGGAGATCGCCCGGCTCGACAGCCGCCGCGAAACCCTGCAGGAAAGCCGCGGCACTGGCGCCCTGCGGGTGTTGCTGGAGGCCGGCCTCGACGGCATCCACGGGCCCGTGGCCCAGCTGGGCGAAGTGGAGGAGCGCGTGCGCCTGGCGCTGGAAGTGGCCGCCGGTGGTCGCCTCGGCCAGGTGGTGGTCGACGACGACCGCATCGCAGCCCGGGCGATCGAGCTGCTCAAAACCCGCCGGGCGGGCCGGCTCACCTTCCTGCCGCTCAACAAGATCCGGGGGGGCTCCGGCGGCGGTGCCAGCGCCGGAGCGGCCCTGCAAAGGGGCGGCGCTGGGGCCGGCGGCTCCGGACTGATCGGCAAGGCGGTGGATCTGGTGCGCCACGAGCCCGTCTATGCCGAGGTGTTCCGCTACGTCTTCGGCGACACCCTGGTGTTCGACAGCCTGGCCAACGCCCGCCGCGAGCTGGGCCGCTGCCGGGCCGTGACCCTCGATGGCGAATTGCTGGAAAAGAGCGGCGCCATGACCGGCGGCAGCCTGCAGCAGCGCGGCGGCCAGCTCAGCTTCGGCCGCGCCCAGGAGGGCGACGAGGCCGCTCCCCTGCGCCAGCGGTTGCTGGAGCTGGGCGAGAGCCTGCTGGCCTGCCGCCGCAAGGAGGCCGAGCTGGGCCAGCGGCTCGAGGCCCTGCGCCCCCAGCTGCTGCAGCACCAGCAACGCCAGGCGGCCCTGGAGGCCGAGCGCAGCGCCGCCCAGCGCACCCTGGCCCCCCAGCTGCAACGCCAGCAGCAACTCGGTAGCCGCCTCAGCCAGCTCCAGACCACCCTGCAGACGGATCTGCAACGCCAGCAGGAGCTGGAGGCGCTGCTCATCCCCCTGCAGCAGCAACGCGCCGCCCTCGAGCAGGCCGAAGCCGCGGTGCAGGCCTCCGGTGATGCCGCCCGCTGGCAGGGGCTGCAGAGCGAACTGGAAGCCGCCGACGCCGCCCTGGCTGCCGCCCGGCGCCAGCGCGATGAACTCCTGGCCGCCCGCCGCGAACGGGCCCTGGCCGCCGAGCGGCTACGCAACCAGCTCGAGGCCCTCGCGGCCGATGAGCAGCGGCTGGTGAGCGCCGTCAACGCGCTGGTGGCGGAGCGGGCCCGCTGGAAGGAGCAGCACCAGGTCGACCAGGAGCGCCGCAGCACCCTCGAGGCCCAGCAACAGGAGCTGCAAACCCGTTTCGGCGAGCGGCGCCGGGCCCGCGATGCGGCCGAAGCCCAGCTGGCAGCCCAGCGCCAGGCCCTGCAACAGCGGCAGTGGGAGGTGCAGCGCCTGGGCGAGGAGCTGGAGTCGCTGGCGGAGCAGCTGCGCGGCGACCAGCTCCGCCTCGCCCAACTGGAGCGGGAGCTACCCGATCCCCTGCCGGAGATCCCCGAGGAGGTGCGCGAAGCCGGGCTGGAGGCTCTGCAAACCGAGCTCCGCAGCCTGCAGGCGCGGATGGAGGCCCTCGAACCGGTGAACATGCTGGCCCTTGAGGAGCTGGAGCAACTCGAAACCCGGCTGGCGGAGCTGGAGGAGCGGCTCGAGGTGCTCAGCAAGGAGCGGGAAGAGCTGCTGCTGCGCATCGAAACCGTGGCGACCCTGCGCCAGGAAGCCTTCCTGGAGGCCTTCACAGCGGTGGATGGCCACTTCCGCACGATCTTTGCGGGTCTCTCCGACGGCGAGGGGCACCTGCAGCTGGAAAACCCCGAGGCTCCTTTGGAGGGCGGCCTCACCCTGGTGGCCCACCCCAAGGGCAAGGCGGTGCGGCGCCTCAATGCCATGAGCGGCGGCGAGAAATCGCTCACAGCCCTCAGCTTCCTGTTTGCCCTGCAGCGCTTCCGCCCGTCGCCCTTCTATGCCCTCGACGAAGTGGACAGCTTCCTCGATGGCGTCAACGTGGAGCGGCTCGCCGCCCTGATCGCCAGCCAGGCCGACCAGGCCCAGTTCATGGTGGTGAGTCACCGGCGCCCCATGATCGCCGCCGCCACCCGCACCATCGGCGTCACCCAGGCCCGAGGCGCCCACACCCAGGTGGTCGGGTTACCGCCCGCTGCCTGAGCCACCACCCCCTTCCCCGTCGAGCCAGGTGGGCCACAATGAGCCGACTGGGCCACGGGCACGACCCTTTCTTTGACCTCCTCCATTCCCCCCTCTGCTGATCTCGGAGCAGCCGCCCCGAGCGATCGCCTCTGGTTGCGCTCCGAGCTGATGGGCACCCAGGTGATCACCCGCGACACCGGCCGGCGGCTGGGGGTTGTGGGCGAAGTGGTGGTGGACCTCGATCGGCGCGAAGTGGTGGCGCTGGGTCTACGCGACAACCCTCTCACCCGTTTCCTGCCGGGGCTGCCGCGCTGGATGCCCCTCGATCGGATTCGCCAGGTGGGCGACGTGATCCTGGTGGATTCCGCCGATTCCCTGGCGGAGGGCTTCAACCCCGACCGCTACGGCAAGGTGATCAACTGCCAGGTGATCACCGAGGCGGGCGACCAGCTGGGCCGGGTGCTCGGCTTCAGCTTCGACATCGAAACCGGCGAGCTGGCCACCCTGGTGATCGGCGCCCTGGGAGTGCCCCTGCTCGGCGAGGGCGTGCTGAGCACCTGGGAGCTCACGGTCGAGGAGATCGTCAGCAGCGGCCCCGATCGAATCATTGTTTACGAGGGCGCCGAAGACAAGCTCAAGCAACTGGGCTCCGGCCTGCTCGAGAAGCTCGGCATCGGGGGGCCCAGCTGGGAGCAGGAGGAGCGGGAGCGCTACCGCAGCGGCATGGTGCCGGTGGAAAACCAGCTAGCACCGGGTCAACCGGCCGTGCAGGAACAACGCCGCATCCAGCCGGCCACCAGCCGGGCCGTGGAGCCCGAGGAGGAGCTCGATTACGTCGAACTGGACGCCCAGCGTCAACGGGAGCCGCTGCGCCAGCGCCGCTACCTGGATGAGGAGGAGTCCCGCTACGAGCAAGCCCGCTACGAAGAGCCTCGCTATGAGGAGCCCCGATATGAGGAGCGCCGGCGGCCGCTTGAGCCCGAACCCATCGCCCCGGGAATCCGCGCGTCCGAGCCCCGCCCAGTGGAGAGGCGGCCCCTGGAGGCCCGTCAACCGGAACGTCGTCCAGCCCCCACGCCTGCGCGCGAACCGCTGGACGTGGACGCCGAGGACCTGGCCGACCCCTGGTGAGCGGCTGCGCTGAACCGTGCCCCTTTGCCGCCGTTCAGCGCTCCCGGAATGCCAGCGACGCTGAATTGACACAGTGGCGCTGGCCCGTGGGGGCCGGCCCATCGTTGAACACGTGACCGAGGTGCGCGTCACAGTTGGCGCAGCGGATTTCGGTGCGCACCATGCCGTGGGAGCTGTCGGTGTGGGTGCTGATGGCCCCCGGCTTCACCCCATCCCAGAAACTGGGCCAGCCTGTGCCGGAATCAAACTTGGTGGCACTGCTGTAGAGCTCGGCATCGCAACAGATGCAGTGGTACATCCCGGTGCCCTTGTGGTTCCAGTAGGCGCCGGTGAAGGCCCGCTCGGTGCCGCCCTGGCGCGCAATCCGAAACTGCTCGGGGGTGAGCTTCTGGCGCCACTGCTCCTCGCTGGCCCCGCGGGCCAGGCCGCTGTCGAGGCCGCAGGCCGAAGGGTCGGGGGTGCTGGCGGCATCAGCCATGGGAACGATCAGAACGCTGGCGGCAACCCTAGGCACCTGGGCCGGTGCCCCTCGCGTCAGGGGGCAGCAGCTCCTGCACCAGGGCCGCCAGGTTGGCCACCGCCCCCGGCTGGCCCCGCAGGCTGCGCAGATCAGCCCGCATGCCCTCCAGGCGTTCGGGTGCCGCCAGCCAGTCGGCGGCCTCAGCCGCAATGCTGTCTGGCGTGATCGCCCCCACCCGCTCGGGCACCAGCATGCGGCCGGCGGCGATGTTGGGGGAGGCCAGAAAACCTCGGTGCCGCAGCCGCCAGGCCGTGAGCAGCACCCCAAACAACCAACGCAGCAGCGGCAGGCGCCCCACCAGCCCGGCCAAGCCATCCCAGGCCTGCATCACGTGCAGGTGCTGGGTGGGCACCAGCACCAACATCGGCACCCCCAGCGCCGCCAGTTCAGCCGTGTTGGCCCCCACGGTGGTGAGGGCCAGGGCGCATTGGCTCAGGGCACTGTGGGCTGGATTTTCAAGCACTAGCTGCAGACGGGTACCGGCCGGCGTCTCCAGCAGGTCTGGCCCCAGCAGCCGGGGCACCCCGGATCGGTAGGCCCGGGCGATCGGATTGGCGGCTCCAGCCTGGGCGAGCAGATCCTCCACGCTGGTGGTGGGTGCCAGTGGCAGCAGGAAACGGCAGCCCGGTCGCAGCGCCGCCAGGCGATCGGCCGTCTCCAGCAGGAACGGCACGCCCACCCGCAACTTGGCCCGCTTGGAGCCCGGCAGCAGGGCCACCCACTCGCCCTCGGGCAGCGGAGCATCGCTGCGCGCCGACTCCGACAGATCGGCCATCAGATCGCCGACCACCGTGCAGCGCTCGACCCAGCGGGTCGCCAAGCGACCGGCCGCCAGGGGCCCCATCGCCGCAATCCGATCGTTCCAGCGGGGCCAGCGGGCCACCCATTCGGCATAGGTGAGGTGCCGGTAGCCGAGGCGCGCCGAGAGCAGCACCGTCCAGAACTGATCACCCCCCAGAAACACCACCACCCCCTGGCGGCTCCAAGGGCCGAAGCGCCGGGGTCGCAGCAACAGCCCCCAAAACTGCCGAGCCGGCACGATGCGCTCGAACAACCCCCAGCTTCCGGCGGCGTGATGTTCGCGGCCAGTGCCGTTCGGGCAGGGCACCAGCACGAGCTGCAAGCTGCAGGCAGCTCCAGCCACGGCCGGCCGCAGCGGCATCAAGCGCTGCAGGCGCAGGGCGAGGGGTCGCACCCAGGTGGAGAGCTCCCCGGGCCCGTTGCTCACCAGCACGATCGACACCGGTGCCGGATGCATCAGCTGGGAGAGCCGAAAAAAAGAAATGCGGATGACGAGACTTGAACTCGTAAGGCCGAAGCCACACGCCCCTCAAACGTGCGTGTCTACCAATTCCACCACATCCGCATGTGGTACGGACCGCTGGAGGCGTTCCGGTCCGAGCAATATACCCATTGCCCCTCCCGGAACCCCCTGGAAAGCGGGCTCTGGCAGCACTGATACAGTCCGCACTGGCCTGGTTCTGCTGAGTCACCGCGGATGTCCATCGGCAAGTTGCTGATCGCCAACCGTGGCGAAATTGCCCTGAGGATCCTGCGCACCTGCCGGGAGCTCGGCATCCCCACTGTGGCGGTTTACAGCACGGTGGACAAGAACGCGCTGCACGTGCAGCTCGCTGATGAAGCGGTGTGCGTGGGCGAGGCGCCCAGCAGCAAGAGCTACCTCAACATCCCCAACATTCTGGCGGCGGCCACCTCCAGAGGTGCCGACGCCATCCACCCCGGCTACGGCTTCCTGGCCGAAAACGACCGCTTCGCCGAGATCTGCGCCGACCACGGCCTCACCTTCGTGGGCCCGTCGCCGGAGGCGATCCGCTCGATGGGCGATAAGTCCACGGCCAAGGCCACTATGCAGCAGGTGGGCGTGCCCACCATCCCCGGCAGCGAAGGGCTGTTGCAGAGCGTGGACGAGGCCCGCCGGCTGGCGGCAGAGATGGGCTACCCGGTGATGATCAAGGCCACCGCCGGCGGCGGCGGCCGGGGCATGCGCCTGGTGCCCGGGCCCGAGCAGCTCGAGAGCCTGTTCAAGGCCGCCCAGGGCGAAGCCGAAGCCGCCTTTGGCAACCCGGGGCTCTACATGGAGAAGTTCATCGACCGGCCCCGGCACGTGGAAGTGCAGGTGCTGGCCGATCGCCACGGCAACGTGGTGCACCTGGGCGAGCGCGACTGCTCGATCCAGCGTCGCCACCAGAAGTTGCTGGAAGAGGCCCCCAGCGTGGCCATCAACGCCGACCTGCGCCGCCAGATGGGCGAGGCCGCCGTGGCCGCTGCCCGCACCATCGGCTACGAGGGCGCCGGCACCGTGGAATTCCTGGTGGACCGCAGCGGCGCCTTCTACTTCATGGAGATGAACACCCGCATCCAGGTGGAGCACCCGGTCACCGAAATGGTCACCGGGGTCGACCTGATCGCCGAGCAGCTGCGCATCGCCGGCGGCGAACCGATCTCCGTGACCCAGGAGCAGATCAAGCTCTGCGGCCACGCCATTGAGGTGCGCATCAACGCCGAAGACCCCCGCCAAAACTTCCGCCCCGCCCCCGGCAAGATCACCGGCTGGCTCCCCCCCGGCGGCCCGGGCGTGCGGGTCGATAGCCACGTTTACACGGGCTACGAGATTCCGCCCTTCTACGACTCCCTGATCGGCAAGGTGATCGTGTGGGGAACGGACCGAGAACACGCCCTCAAGCGGCTGCGGCGGGCCCTCTCCGAGTGCGCCGTCACCGGCATCCCCACCACGATCGAGTTCCACCTGCAGCTGCTGGACCGGCCGGAATTCCTGGCCGGCGATGTGCACACCAAATTTGTCGAACAGGAGATGCTGCCCCCGGCCTGAACTCAGCCCACCAAACCGGCCTGGGCCCGCATCAGCACCTGGCTCACCAATCCCTGCTGGCCCACCAACAGCTCGCGCACCAGGCTCAGCAGGCCCACCCACACCACCGGGGTGACATCCACCCCGCCAATCGGCTGGATGACACGCCGCGTGGCAGCCAGCACGGGCTCGGTCGGGGCCCCGATCAGCCGCATCGCACCGCGGCTCAGATCCACCTGGGGATACCAGGTGAGCACAATCCGGAACAGGAACAACAGGGTCCAGAGGGCCAGCCCCAACCCCAAAACCAAGTGCAGCCCTGACAGCACCGGCAACCAGGACGGGGACGTGGGGGGCAGGGCCGTCACAAAGCTCTAAGCAGCTGGGCCTGCAGCGTAGGAAGCCGCCGCCACTGCCTAGGATTCCGCGACGCTTGATGCCTGAGAGCTGGCCCCGCCATGACGCCTTCCCTCGCCAACTTCCTGAGCAGCCTCGTTGCGGGTGCCGTGATCGTGGTCGTGCCGATCACCATCGCCCTGGTGCTGATCAGCCAGAACGACCGCCTCGATCGCAAGCTCTGAACCCCCTGGCCTGGCTGCCTACAGTGGCGCAACGGTCCGACGGGTGAAACACCGTGGTTAATGCCAGCCTGAATTGGGCCAGCATCGTGGGCATCGTGCTGGCGGTGGGCGGTGCGCTGCTCTACTTCATGCGCAGCTTCAAGCCCGCCCTCGCCCGCGACTACGACGTCTTCTTCGCCGCGGTGGGCCTGCTCTGTGGCGGCATCCTGTTTTTCCAGGGATGGCGCCTCGATCCGATTCTGCAGTTCGGCCAGTTTCTGCTCGCCGGCACCACCGTCTTCTTCGCCTACGAGAGCGTGCGGCTGCGGGGGGTGACCACCGAACAGGCCCGGCGCTCGTCCTATTTCGATGACGACGAGCCGATGCCGACTCCGGGCCCCTATCGCCCGCGCATGGGTGGACGCACCTGGGGCGAGAGCGACGTGGATCGCTTCGATGAGCCCCAACCGCTACGCCGGCGCATTCCCACCCGCGAAGATGAGTCGGACGACGACGACTTCTACCGGGCCCGCCGCCCCAGCCGGGCCGCCATCCCCGAACGGGCCGCCAGCCGTCGCCCCGCCCAGGATGATTGGGCTCCCCAGGCCCAGGCCGGCGAAACCGCAGATCGCACTGACCGCAGCCGCTACAGCGCCGCCGGCAGCACCACGCGCCCTGCCGCTGATTTTGGTGCCCGCCGGCGCGAACGGGACGGGGCCGCTGAGCCCCGTCGCGGCAGCCGACCGGTGGCCGCCAGCGAGGCAATGCCCCGCTCAACCCGACGCCCCACCAGCCCCGAAGGCACTGGGCCCTCCATGGCCCCTCCGTCCCGCGGGCCTGCCGGTGTGCCCCAGGGATCGCCGATCAGCAAGGCTGAGGCCATCAGCGACGCCGACTTCACCCCGGTGAAGCCCCCCACCAGTCCCGAGCCCCGCCCGCGGGACAACAGCTCCCGCTTCGACGACTGACCGCCTCCGCTGCGAACCGCCGGCCTGGGCCCGCCATCACGCTGCGGCGGCAGCTGACTCCTGGTGTGGCAGCTGGCCTGGTGTGTGTGCTGGCAGGCTGTGACGCCGGGGCTTGGTTGCCACGCCGCAACACCGGCCCCACCGGCGTGCTCAGCGCCACCAGCCGCCAGGAGCCTGCCCTCAGTGGCCAGGGCCGCTGGCTGGCCACTGTGGTGGAGCGCGGCGGTCGCGCCACCCTGCTGCTGCAGGAGCAGCCCAGCGGACGGGTTGTGCTGCTACGCCACTTCCAGAATCACCAGCCCCACAGCTCCCCCTCGCTGAGTTGGAACGGGCGCTATGTCGCCGCCCTGGTGCAGCAGGGCAACCAGCGGCTGCCGCTGATCGAAGACCGGGCCACCGGGGCCCTGCATCGGCTGCCCCTGCCCGCCGATCGCACCGCCGTGCGGCTCAGCCTGGCGCCGGAGGGGCGCCGGCTGGCCGTGCAGGTGGCCCAAGGGGGCCAGTGGCGGGTGCAGCTGTTTGACCTGAGCAACCTGCTGGAGCCCGACCTGCCCGGCGGCATCGCCCTCCAGGGCGGCGGGCTCGAAACACCCCGATGAGATCGCTTCTGCCCACCACCGTGCTCGCCCTACTGCTGGCTGGCTGCCTGGGCCCGGTGCTTATGCCGATCGGGCCGCTCAACGGCCGGATCGAAGCCCTGGGCGCCAACCGCGATCCAGCCCTCTCGGGGCGCTGGCTGGCCCTGATCAGCGGCCGGGGCGGGCGTGAACAGGTGCAGCTGCTGGATCTGGAGCGCCAGCAGCCCGTGCCGGTGCCAGGGCTCAACCGGGCCGATGCCCAGCCGGTGAGTGTCAGCATCGATGCGGCCGGGGAGCGGATCGCCCTGGTGCGGCAGCTCGAAGGACGCACCGAGTTGGTGCTCTACCGGCGCTCACTGCAGAGCCTGCAGCCCATCGCCATGGTGCCAAGCGGGGTTCCCCGCCAGGTGCAGCTTCAGGCCGATGGCCGCCAACTCGCCGTGCAGGTGAGCCGGGGCGGCCTCTGGCAAGTGGACCTGGTGCAGATCCCCTGATCAGGGGATCAGGCCAGCCCAGCGCAGGAAGGTGTCGCCGCTGAGGGCTTCGATCAGCAGCACAGCCGCAAAACCCACCATGGCGAAGCGACCATTAACCCGCTCGGCGTAGCCGCTCCAACCAAAGGCCGGCACGTCTTGAGTGGTGGCGCTGGTGGTGGCGGCACTCGTGGTGGTGGCACTGGTGGCCGGGGTCTCATCAGACATGGAATCAGGCGTGGCGGCCCACGTCATAGCCGGCCGCGGGCAACAGGCGCCAATTGCCACAGCCATCCAGCTCCAGCACGGTGTCGTGGAAGGCGGTGAGGGTGGGGCGGTGTCCCACGCTCACAAAGGCCATGTCGCGCTCGGCCAGCAGGGCGTAGAGGTGCCGCTCGGTAGCCACATCCAGGGCACTGGTGGCCTCATCAAGCACCACAAACCGGGGGGAATTCAGCAGCAGCCGGGCGAAGGCCAGGCGCTGCTGCTCGCCCAGAGACAGCAGCCGGGGCCAGTCCTGAATGATGTCGAGATCGGGATAGCGCTGCACCAGGTCGGGCAGCCGCACCTGCTCGAGCACGTGGCGCAGCTGGTCATCGCTGAACCGATCCGGCTGCAGGGGGTAACAGAGCTGTTCGCGCAGGCTGCCCAGCAGCATGTAGGGCTTCTGGGGGATGAACAGCAGCTCCCCTTCGCTGGGCCGCTCCACCCGGCCGGCCGCCGGAGGCCACAGCCCGCTCACCATGCGCAGGAAGGAGGTTTTGCCGCAACCTGAGGGCCCCACCACCAACAGGCGCTGGTGGCGATCCACTTCGAGGCTCAGATCACGGATCAGAGTGCGGTTGGTGCGAGGCGGCACCAGATCCACGTGGCTCACCAAGATCGTGCCGTCGTCGCGCCCCCCATTGGTGGCCGCCAGCTGGGCCTCTAGGGCGGCGGCCTCAGTGCCGATCGCATCCACCTTGCCCTGGAAGCCCTCCAGACGGCTGATCGAAGCGGAGAACGCGGCCAGTCGATCGATGTTGTTGACGATGTAGCTGACTGAAAACAGCACCTGACTGAAGGCGATGCTGGCCTGACCAAACACACCGAAATCCACCTCCTTGGCGAAATAGATCGGCGCAATCACAAGCCACGGCAGAAAGCGGGAGAAATAGTCGTAGGAGCGCTGGATCACACTGATCAGAGCCTCCCAGATGATCAGGCGGTCGTAGTTGCGAATCGCCCCACCCAGCCGGCGCTCCGCCTCCCGCGCTTCCTGCTGTTCGCCGCGATAAAAGGCAATCGACTCGGCATTGTCGCGGATGTGAACAAGCCCGTAGCGAAAGTCGGCCTCAAGCTTGAGCTGCTGATAGTTCAGATTCACCAGCTTGCGGCTCGCAAACACAATCAGGGCCGTACCACCCACGGAATAGGCCAACAGGACCAGCGCCAACTGGTCACTGATGGTCCACAGCACGATGATGAAACTGACAAAGGTCAAAAGCGCCGAGATGATCTCGACCGTGACGCTCAAACTCGTGCCAGTGAAGCTCGCCGTGTCCTGGGAAATCCGTTGATCGGGGTTGTCGATTTCTTCCTGCGATTCATCATTCGGGTTGAGAACGTAATAGGCACGGTTGGACATATAGCGGCCGAGCAGGCGGCCACTCAACCATTCACGCCACAGCAGGCCGAGCTTCGGAATCAGGTAGCTCTGAATCGCCCGGATTGGCAAGGCCAACACCAGGCAGAAGGCGTAAATCGCCACGATCTTCCAAAACTCATCGGCCTTGTAGGCCACCAGAGCATTTTCAATGTTCCGGGCGATGTAGCTGATCCCCACATTGATTCCATTGATCACCAGGATCAGCAAGGTGATCACACCCATCAGCAGCCACGGCAGCCAGCGCCCCTGGCGCAACTTGCTGCGCAGGGCCACAAAACAGCCCAGGCCTCCAGCCAACAGCACCATCACCAGCGGGCCGATCGGGCTGCGCCAGATCGCGGCCACCTGCTCGGGCACCCCCGGCAGGAAGCGGCTGCGCAGCTCGGGGACCAGGGCCCCGCTCAGGGCCAACACACCCGTGAGCAACAGCAGGGTGCTGCCGACCACCACGGCGAGCAAGGCCACCACAAGCAGCAAAAACTGCCAGCCCTGGCTGTCGTCCACCGGCAGGAAGTAGGGCTGGGCCAGGCGTTGCAGCTTGGCCAGCTGAACGCGAAGGGCCTTGAGGGGATTCATGGAGCGGATCAGATCAGGGCATTGTGGCTGGGCCGGCAGCTAGCCCGGCGGCCAGGCCAGGGGACGCCCACCCATCACGTGAACATGCAGGTGAAACACGGTTTGCCCCGCCTCGGCGCCACTGTTGATCACGGTGCGGAACGACTCCAGCCCCTCCTGGCGCGCCACCCGCGCGGCCACCAGCAACAGATGGCCCAACAACAGTTGATGCTCCTCCGAAGCCTCAGACAGCTGGGTGATGGGCTCGCGAGGGATCACCAGCACATGCACCGGGGCCTGGGGGGCGACATCGCGAAAGGCCAGACAGTGCTCGTCGGCATACACCTGATCACACGGAATCTCGCCGCGCAGGATGCGCGCAAAGATCGTGTCAGTCGGGGCCGGATCGGCGGAGCTGGCCATCGCTGCAGGGGGGGGGTCGCGGAGGGGGCGGGGTGAGACAGGTCGGGCACTAACGCTGTAGTGGCCGAAGGCGTGATGTTGGCACGGTGCAAGACCGCGTCTCTGCAGGGCCTGGAGGCCAGACCCGTGCTGGTGGAGGTGGATCTCGCCCCGGGATTGCCGGGGCTGCAGCTGGTGGGCCTGGCCGACGCAGCGGTGCAGGAAGCCCGGGAGCGGGTGCGCTCGGCCCTGCGCCACAGCGGCCTGAAGGTGCCCCTGACGCGGGTGGTGGTGAACCTGGCCCCAGCCGACCTACGCAAGGAGGGACCCGGCTTCGACCTACCCATTGCCCTGGGGCTGCTGCAGGCCAGTGGTCAGCTGGGCGAGGCTTGCTGCGATGGGGTGTGGAGTGCTGCGGAGCTGGGCCTCGATGGAGCGCTGCGGCCGATCCGGGGTGTTCTCGCCATCGCCATCGCAGCCCGCCGGTATGGCGCCAGGGCCCTTGTGGTGCCCGAGGCCAATGCCTGGGAAGCCGCCCTGGTGGAGGGGCTGCAGGTGTGGGGGGCGCGCGATCTGGGCCAGGTGCTCTGGCGGCTGCAGCACCCCAAGGCCCCCAATCAGGCCCGCAAAGGATCCTCCACCCCCCAGCTGGCCTCGCCCGCGCCGGCGGCCGCGGATCTCGCCGACGTCAAGGGACAGGCCCATGGGCGCCGTGCCCTGGAGATCGCTGCTGCGGGGGGGCATCACCTGCTGCTCTGCGGCCCGCCTGGCAGCGGCAAAACGATGCTGGCCCAGCGCCTCGCCCGGCTGCTGCCGCCCCTCGATCCCACCGAAGCCCTCGAGCTGACGGCGATCCACTCGGTGGCCGGATTGCTGGACAGCAGCCAGGGCCTGCTGCAAACCCGCCCCTTTCGAAGCCCCCACCACAGCTGCTCGGCCCCGGGGCTGATCGGCGGCGGCGCCCAGCCCCGGCCTGGGGAACTGGCCCTCGCTCACCATGGGGTGCTGTTTCTCGATGAGCTGGCCGAATTTCGCCGGGCAGTGCTCGACCAACTGCGCCAGCCCCTCGAAGACGGAGAGGTGTGGATCCACCGCGCCCGGCAACGCACCCGCTTCCCCTGCCGAATCACCCTGGTGGCCGCCGCCAACCCCTGCCCCTGCGGCTGGTTTGGGGATCCGGAGCGGAACTGCACCTGCGGCGAAGGGCAGCGGCGGCGCTACTGGGGCCGGCTGTCCGGGCCGCTGCTGGATCGCATGGATCTGCAGGTGGTGATGCGCCGGCCGTCCAGCGAAGCCCTCACCGCCCCCTTCCGCAGCCAGGGGGGCACTGAAAACCCGGCAGCCGGAAAGACGACCGATGCAGACACCGAATCAACGGCCGTCGTGCGGGAACGGGTGCGCCGAGCCCGTTTGCGGATGGCCAGCCGCAACCCCTTGGGCTGCACCAACAGCCGCATCCCCGGAGGGCAATTGGAGCAGGTGGTGCAGCTCGACAGCGAGGCCTTAAACCTCTGGGAAGGCGCTCTTCAGCAGCGGCAGCTGAGCGCGCGAGCCGGATCGCGCCTGTTGCGGGTCGCCCAAACGATCAGCGACCTGGCCGAACAGAAGCGGATCAGCGCGGAGGCCATTGCCGAAGCCCTCACCTACCGCTCGTTTGACCAGGGTCGCTGAAAAAGTGGGTCGCTGAAAAAGAGGGTCGCTGAAACGGGTAGGCAAGCTGATCCGGCTGAGGGGATCAGCGGCGGCGGCGGCGCTGCTGGGCCTTGCGCTTGTACTTCTCGACTGGGGTCTCGTGGTGCCGCAGACGCTTGAGGTCGGCAAAGATGCCCGCCTTGGACACCTGGCGCTTGAAACGGCGGAGGGCCGATTCAATCCCTTCGTTTTCGCCGACAGTGACCTGGGTCATGAAGCGCTGCAGTGCTCACAGAGTTGGCCAATGTAGCAACTGCTTGTCCCAAGGCCCGCTCGGGCACAGGCCAGACTCACTGGCCAGGGGCACCACCAGAAGCCGGGCGGGCGGCGGGAGCAGCCTGCTGGGTCAGGGCCTCGGGCCAGGCTTCGCGGTAGATGTACACATGGCCAAGGGCTCGGCCGCCGTAGGCCCGGCGCTTGAGCTGCCAGCCCGGTTCAAACACCAGCTGCAGGAAACCGGTGCCTGGACCCTGGGTCCGGGCTACCACCATTTCCGGCCCCGCGCCGGCCTTGGTAGGGACGGCCTGAAGAACGTTGTCGTTGCTCTGGCGCACCACTGTGAGCCGATAGCTGGCGGCCAGATCGTCGCCCCCAACCCGCACCGAGTAGCCATTGGCGTCGATGAAGCGACTGCAGATCCCGCTGAAATCAAACGTGGCCAACAGGGGCTCGACGGCAGCAGGCGCCCCGGGAGCAACCACAAAACAGGGGCGGGTGGGCTTGAGCTGTTCGTAGATGTTGAGCTGGGCGCGGGTGCCATCCCCGATCGGCGCCGCCACCAGCACGAAGCGCTCCTGGCTCAGGTCGACCGCCTCAAACAAGGCGCTGGCCATCACCGGGCTGACGCTGCCGGCACTCAGAACAGCCGCACAGGCAGCCAAGGGGAGCGAACGGGCGCGCAGAACTGGCAATCGCATCACGGCATCCGGGGACCTGGTGAACGCAATCGTATGCAAGGCGGCCGGCCAGAGCTAAGCCGGCTTGTTGATACGGATGGCCAGCACCAGCGCCACCACGGTGCCCGGCAGGCTCAGGCCCAGGATCCAACGGGTGGTGGACACCCCCAGGTCGGGATCGCCATAGGCCAGCTCAAACACCGACCCGGTTGAAGCAATGCCCAGCAGGCACGCCAAGGCCAGGAACAGGCCGGCCAGCGGTTTCATCGGCATGGGTCGTGGTTAGCGAATGGAGTGGACGTCGGCACGCTGGAAGCCCTTCTCCTCAAGGCCCTCGTTGAGGCTGAGCTCATCGGTGACCCGATCGACAAACAGCACCCCATTGAGGTGATCCATCTCGTGCTGGATGCAACGGGCCAGCAGACCATCGGCCTTGACCCGTTGGGGCCGGCCCATCTCGTCGCGGTAGCTGACCTCAACGGCAGCCGGACGCACCACGTTGAGATAGACCCCGGGGATGCTCAGGCAGCCCTCCTCATAGGTCTCGATAGCGGCCCCGAAGGAGCCGATCTCCGGGTTGATCAGCACCATCGGCGGCGTGGCGGCATTTTCGGGATCCAGATCGATCACGAGCAGCTGCTTGTGCACCCCCACCTGGGGGGCTGCCAGGCCAATGCCGTGGGCGCTGTACATGCTGCGCAGCATGTCGCGGGCCAGATCCCGCACACTCTCATCCACCTTGCTGATGCGCTTGGCAGGGGTGCGGAGCACCGCATCGCCGAGGGTGTGAATGGTGAGGGGCGGCTCATCAAGAGCCACCTTGGGCACCTGAACGCTGCGGGTGGCCTGCACGGCGGAGCGAGCCATCTGGGCAAAGCTGCCGGCGGAATTGCGGGCCAACGGGATACTTAAAACGTTGCACGTCATCCTAAGGCGGCAGGCCGGAGTCTCTGGCTGAACGCAGGGACTGTGCGCCCTGGCCGGCAAGCCCTGTGAAACACCCCGTGAAACGCTTTTCAAACACAGCCTGAAACGCTCCACCGCTCCGCTCCGTTGAACACAAGCTCGAGCCCCACGTTGAGCCCTGCCGTGATCCGCACGAGCCCTCCTGAACCCCTGGCCGCGGCGCTGGTTGAGGGACGCACCTCCAGCCTCAAGGAACCACTGCTCCGCGATGGGCGGCTGCTGTGGCTGGAACAACGCCCCCAGGAGCAGGGCCGCACCACCTTGATGCTGCGGCCGGCCGGCGGCGACACCGCGGTCGAGCTCACCCCGAGCCCCCACAACCTGCGCAGCCGGGTGCACGAATACGGCGGCGGCGTCTATGCCGTTGGTGGCAACGATCTGGTGTTCGTCGACGACAGCGACCGCTGCCTCTGGCACCTGAATCTGCCCGGCGCCCCGCGGCGGCTCACCACCCCTGGACCACGGGCCTTCGCCGATGGACTGATCGATGGCCCCCGCCGGCGCTGGCTCGGTGTGATGGAAGCCGAGGGCCGCGACCAACTAGTGGCGGTGCCCCTGGCGGGCGGCGAGCCGCAGCGGCTGCATCAGCCCGCCGACTTCTGCGGCTACGCCGCCCTCAGCCCCGATGGCCGCCAGTTGGCCTGGGTGGAGTGGCAGCAGCCGTTCATGCCCTGGCAGCGCAGCCAGCTGTGGCTGGCGGCGGTGAAGCAGGACGGCGCCCTGGAGGGGGCTCGGCCGGTGGCGGGGGCTCGGCCGGTGGCGGTGGCGGGCTCCGGCCCCAACGCCACTGACGCCGAGACTGACACCTACACCGACACCTCAGCGATCTCGGTGTTTCAGCCCCTCTGGATCAGTCCCACCGAGCTGGTGGTGGCCAGCGACGCCTCAGGCTGGTGGAACTTGCAGCGCCTCGACACCGCCAGTGGCGCCTGGCAACCCCTGCTGCCGCTGGAAGCCGAATTCGCCATGCCCCAGTGGGTGTATGGCATGCGCACCACCGCCTGGGACGGCCAGCAGCTGATCGCCGCGGCCGCTCGGGAGGGGGCTTGGCAGCTTGGGCGGGTGCATCTGACGCCAGACCGGGTGGGCACGCCAGCCGCATGGGAGCCCCTGGAGCAACCCTTCGACGATCTGGCCGGCCTGAGCGCCGAAGCCGGGACGCTGGTGGCACTCGCCAGCAACCCCACCAGCCTGGAGGGGCTGCTGGAACTCGATCTCACCACGGGCAGCTGGCGCCACTCGCCGGCGGCCCCCTGCCCGCTGCAGCCTGAGGCGATCAGCCAACCCGAGCCGCTCTGGTTTGCCGGCCACGGCGGGGTGCGCACCCACGCCTGGTTTTATCCCCCGGCCGGCGGCGCCCACGCCGAGGCGCCCCTGCTGGTGAAGGGCCATAGCGGGCCCACCGCCATGGCACGGCGGGGGCTGAGCCTGGGGATTCAGTTTTGGACGTCGCGCGGCTGGAGCGTGGTGGATGTGAACTACGGCGGCTCCACCGGCTTCGGGCGGGCTTACCGCGAGCGGCTCGATGGCCAGTGGGGCGTGGTGGATGTGGCCGACTGCGCCGCCGCCGCCCAGGCCCTGGTGGCGGCAGGGAAAGCCAGCGCTGCGCGCATCGCCATCGAAGGCGGCAGTGCCGGCGGCTTCACCGCCCTAGCTGCCCTCTGCTTCACAGACGTTTTTCGCGCCGGCGCGAGCCGCTACGGCGTCACCGACCCCAGCGCGTTGGCGAGCGAGAGCCATCGCTTTGAAGCCCGTTATCTCGATGGCCTGATCGGCCCCTGGCCCGAAGCGCGCGCCACCTACGAAGCCCGCTCACCCCTGGCCCACGCCGACCAGATCCGCTGCCCGGTGGTCTTTTTCCAGGGTCTCGACGACCAGGTGGTGCCGCCCGAGCAGACCGAGCGCATGGCGGCGGCACTGGAGGCGAACGGGATCCCGGTGGAGGTGCACCGCTTTGCCGGTGAGGGCCACGGCTTCCGCAGCGGCAGCGTGCGGATCCAGGTGCTCGAGGCCACGGAGGCGTTCTTCCGGCGCCACTTCCAGCGATGAGCGCCCTGCACGGCCCCCTGCTCCTGGCCCTGGCAATGGCGGTGCTGGGGGGGTTGGTGGCCCTGGGGCGGGCGATCGGTCCGGCCCTGGGGCTGCAGCGGATCGGGCTGCCGGCAGCGCTGGTGGCCGGCGTGCTGGGGCTGCTGCTGGGCCCCTATGGCCCCTGGCCGGTGCTGCCGGCTCCCGTGGAAACGCTGTGGGCGCGGTTGCCGATGGTGCTGCTCACCTTTGTGTTTGGCACCCTGATGCTGGGCCGGCCCCTGCCGGATCTGGCCAAGTTGTGGAAGCCGGCGGCCGCCCAAACCCTTCTGGGCCTGACGCTGGGCTTCGGCCAATACCTGGTGGGCGCCGTGGCGGTGCTGCTGGTGCTGGGCCCCTGGCTGGGGGCCGATCCGCTGATGGCCTGCCTGATCGAGGTGGGCTTCGAGGGCGGCCACGGCAGTGCCGCGGTGATGGGTCCGATCTACGCCGATTTGGGCTTTAGCGGCGGCACCGACCTGGGCCTGGCCATGGCCACGGTGGGACTGCTCAGCTCCACCGTGGTGGGCGGCCTGCTGGTGGTGTTGGCCCAGGGGCAGGGCTGGCTGCTGGCCGCCGAGGCCGGCGCACCGCTGTGTGTGCTGCCCGAGCCCGCCGCGACTGCGGTGGCGGCAGTTCCCGGCTGGCAGGAACGCCTGCGCCAGCTGGCCACCAACCTGGCCCTGGTGGGCATCGCCGTGGGCATCGGCGTGGTGATGCTGGCGGGGCTGGAGCGGCTAGCCGAGCCCGCTGGCGGCATGCTGCGCACCGTGATCGATGCGTTGCCGGTGTATCCCCTGGCCCTGGCCGGCTCACTGCTGGTGCGCCTGGCGCTGGAACGCAGCGACCGGGCCGAGCTGGCCGTGCCAGCCCTGCAGAACGGCCTGGGCGCCCTGGCCACCGACCTGCTGATTGCGGCGGCCACCGCCGGGCTCAACCTGCCGCTGCTGCGGGCCAACTGGCTGCCGCTGCTGGTGCTCAGCGGCTTTGGGCTGGCCTGGAACCTGCTGGTGATCCTGGTGCTGGCGCCGCGGATTCTGCCGGCGGGCTGGTTTGAGCGGGCGGTGATCGAATTCGGCCAGGCCACCGGCGTGGCGGCCAGTGGCCTGCTGCTGCTGGGCATGGCCGACCCCGATGGCCGCAGCGAAGCAATCCCGGCCTTTTCAATCAAGCAGCTGCTGCTGCAACCGGTGCTGGCCGGCGGCGTGGTCACGGTGGCGGCACCCCTGGCGCTGCACAGCTGGGGCTTGCCGCTATGGGGCGGGGTGTGCCTAGGCCTCACGGTGCTCTGGGGCGGGCTGGCGCTGGCATTGGGGGCGGGCCGGCCATGAAATTGTTTGATGTGCTGCTGGCCTTCGCGGCCCTGAGCCTGTTGCTGCTGCTGGCCACGGCTCTGCGCCAGCGGCTGCGGATCCTGCAGCGGCTGGGCCTGCCGGAAGCCCTGATCGCCGGCCTGCTGGGGCTGGCGATCGGGCCCTTCAGCCCACTGCGGCTGTTTCCCGAGCGGGTGACTGCGGTGTGGAGCCAGACGCCGGGCGTGCTGATCACGGTGGTATTTGCCACGTTGTTTCTGGGCCAGGCCCTGCCCAGCCCGCGCCAGCTTTGGCAACGCAGCGCCAGCCAGGTGGCCTTCGGCCTGGTGCTGGGCTTCGGCCAATACCTGGTGGGCGGCTTGGCGTTGCTGCTGGTGCTCGGGCCGCTGCTGGGCACCAACCCGCTGATGGCCTGCCTGATCGAGGTGGGCTTCGAGGGCGGCCACGGCACCGCCGCCGGCATGGGGCCGAGCTTTGCCGAGCTGGGGCTGGCCAGCGGCGAAGCCCTGGGGCTGGCGATGGCCACCGTGGGCGTGCTGGCGGCAGTGCTGCTCGGCAGCACCTTGGTGGTGATCGGCCGCCGGCGGCGCTGGCTGGTGAGCACGGGCGCGTCGGGGGCTTCGGCCAACCTGGCCCTCGAGGAAGAGGCTGTCCGCCGGCCGCTGCTGCCGGCTGGCCCTTCGCCCACGATCGATGCACTCACCGTGAACCTGGCCCTGATCGGCGCGGCGGTGGGGCTGGGGGTGCTGCTCAAGGAGGCGCTGGTGGCCAGCTGGCCGCTGCTGAAGGCGGTGCCCCTGTTTCCGCTGGCGATGGTGGGCGGCCTGATCGTGCAGCTGCTGCTGCAGCGGGCCGGTAAACCCCAGTTGGCCAGCGCGCCGCTGCAGCACAGCCTGGGGGCCCTGGCGATGGATGTGTTGATCACCGCGGCGATGGCCAGCCTCAACCTGCCGCTGCTGGAGGAGGCCTGGCTGCCGTTTGTGGTGCTGGCGCTGGTGGGACTGGCCTGGAATCTGGCGGTGTTCTGGTGGCTGGCGCCGCGGCTGTTTGCCGATGCCTGGTTTGAGCGGGGCCTGGCGGATTTCGGCCAGGGCACCGGCGTGACAGCCACAGGGCTGCTGCTGCTGCGCATGGCCGATCCCTACGGCCGCAGCGGCGTGCTGGAAGCGTTTTCGTTCAAGCAGCTGGTGTTCGAGCCCTTTCTGGGTGGCGGGCTGGTCACCGCCCTCGCGCCCATTGCCCTGGTGAGCCTGGGCTTGCCAGCCTGGACTGCCCTGGCGGCCGCACTGACCCTGGCGGCGCTCGGCTTTGGCCTCCTGGTGCGGCGACAGGCCCAGGGCTAACCCGCAGCCCCCAGGGCGCCGTAGTGGCGCAGCCGCATCTGCTCGGCCACCCGACCCATTTCGGCTTCGCTCAGGAGTGGCGGCTCGCCCAGCTGGAGCGCCGCCAGATACATCTGTGCCAGGGTTTCCACCTCGATCGCCAGGGCCAGGGCTTGCGCCAGCGTGGCGCCGAGGGTCACCTGGCCGTGGTGGGCCAGCAGACACGCCTGGCGGTGCTCCAGGGCCTGCCCCGCCAGATCCGAGAGCGCCTGGCTGCCGAAGGTGGCGTAGCCCCCGCAGCGGATGTCCGGGCCGCCTGCCTGCACCACCATGTAGTGAAACGGCGGGATGCCGCGGCCGTGGCAGGCCAACGCCGTGGCGTGGATCGAGTGGCAGTGGACCACCGCCTGAATCTCCGGCCGCTGGCCCAGCAGATCGGCATGCAGGCGCCACTCGGAGGAGGGGCTGCGACCAGGCACCGTCGCCCGGCCCGCCAGGGGCTGACCTTGGTGATCGATCGCCACCAGATCCTCAGGCCCCATCTGCTCCGGGGGAACGGAGCTGGGGGTGATCAACAGACCGCCCTCGATCCGCACCGAGAGATTGCCGGCGGTACCGGAATTGAGCCCGGCACTGCTCAGGCGCCGCGTGGCCGCCAGCAGGTCCTGGCGGGCTTGGTCTTCGGTGTTCAACTCAGCCACGGCCGTAGAGCTCCCGTAGCCCCGCCTCACTGGCCTCGGCCACACCCCGCTCGGTGATCAGGCCTGTCACCAACCGAGCGGGGGTCACATCGAAGGCGGGGTTGAAGCCAGGGGTGCCATCGGGGCTCAGCTGCACCTGGGCGATCTCCCCGGCGGCGGAGCCGGTGTTAATGCGGCCCTGGATCTCGGTCACCTCGGCGGCGCTGCGGGCCTCGATCGGGATTTCGGCCACGCCGTCGTCGATCGTCCAGTCGATGGTGGAGGCGGGCAAGGCCACATAGAAGGGCACGTTGTTGTCGTGGGCGGCGAGGGCCTTGAGGTAGGTGCCGATCTTGTTGCACACGTCGCCACGGCGGGTGGTGCGGTCGGTGCCCACGATCACCGCATCCACCTGGCCATGCTGCATCAGGTGGCCGCCAGCGTTGTCGACGATCACCGTGTGGGGCACGCCCTCCTTGCCCAGCTCAAAGGCGGTGAGGCTGGCGCCCTGGTTGCGGGGGCGGGTCTCATCGACCCACACGTGGATGTCGAGCCCAGCGCGGTGGGCCTTGTAGATGGGGGCCAGGGCCGTGCCCCAGTCCACCGTCGCCAGCCAGCCGGCGTTGCAGTGGGTGAGCACCTGGAGCGTGGCGCCGGGCTTGCGGGCCGCCAGCTGCTGGAAGATGGCCAGGCCGTGATCGCCGATGGCCTCGCACATGGCCACGTCCTCATCGGCGATCGCCGCGGCCTCCGCCCTGGCCGCCTCGGCGCGCTCAGCGGGCGGCAGCGGCTGCACCCTGGCCCGCACCCGCTCCAACGCCCAGCGCAGGTTGATCGCCGTGGGCCGCGTGGCGTTGAGCTGCTCAAACGCTGCCGCCAGCGCCGCATCGCTCGGATCCACCTGCAGGGCCAGCATCAACCCATAGGCGCCGGTCACGCCGATCAATGGCGCCCCACGCACCACCATCGTGCGGATCGCCTCGGCTGCCTCCTCGCAGCTGCGCAGGCTGCGCGCTGTGAACTGGTGCGGCAGCAGCGTCTGATCGATCACGCCCACCGCGTCGCCCCCTGGGCAGCCATCGGGCTCCAGCCAGATCGTGCGCCAGGGCTTGCCGTCGATGTTCATGAAACGCGTCTGCCGGGTGATCTGATCATCCCTGGACGCGCGCAGGCGGCCCAACACGTCCCAAGGGTGGAGCGTCTGTGAATCTGTACAGCTGTACAGATTCACAGAGCGTGCTGCGAGCACCCCAGCGCGCGCTCACCGCCCACTCAGATCGGCCGGTAGCCAAACCAATCCGGCGCCTGGCTCTGGCTGAGGCCCTCCGGATGGGGCTCCAGCTGCACATGCCAGCGCTTACCACCCAGAAGCTCCAGCTGCTCGATCGCCAGACAGTCGTCCACCGCGGCCAGATCGTCCTTGTGCTGCTGCAGCGCGCCCCGGAGCCATTGCCGCTTGGCCGCCGCCTTGGCCGCCTGGGGCGAGCGGGCCACCACCAGGCCGAAGTGGTGCAGCTCGGCCAGGCAATCGGGGCGGTAGGCGCCCAGGTTCACAAACCAAAGCCGCTCAGGCCGGGGCGCGGGCGTCTCGCGCCCCAGACGCACCGCCCAGCCATCCACCGCCCGCACCGCCAGATACGCATCCAGATGCAGGCCCTCACGCCTCCCGAACCACTGCCGCCGCAGCTCCGGGATCGCCGCCTCAATCGTGGCCCCTGCCACAAAGCGCACGTCGTGGAGCTCGATGTGGCAGCCAGGCGCGCGGCCGCCCAACACCACCATCCACAGCTGCGGGATCACCGGGTTGTTCGCCATCCATCTCGGGCCCGGGGCTCGATCAGGATGGCGCCATGGACTTCTTCTCGCAGCAGTGGGCCACCTACCGGGCGGTGGTGAGCCACGACCTGATGGAGCACCGGGCCGTGGCGCAAGCCACAGCCAACGCCCTTGAGGGCTGGCTGGCCCAGCGTTCTGCCGCCGCGCCGCCGCCGGCGATGGTGGATCTGGGCTGCGGTGATCTGGCCCAGCTGGCGCCCGTGCTCAAGCGCCTACCCCTGGGCAATTACACCGGCCTGGATCTCACCGCCGCCGTGCTGCCCCTGGCAGAGACGGCCCTGGGCCCCATGCCCTATCCCTGCGCCTGGCAGGAGGGCAACCTGCTGGCCTGGAGCCAATCAGAGGGTCCACCGGTCGACATCCTTCATTCGGCCTTTGCCATCCATCACCTCAGCGACGCCGAGAAGACCACGTTTCTGCAAGGGGCACGCCAGCGCATCGCCGCCGATGGGCTGCTGATCTGGGCCGATGTATTCCGCGAGCCGGGCGAAACCCTGGAGGCCTACCAGCAGCGGTACACCGTGCGGATCCGACAGGGCTGGGCGGCGATAACCCCGGAGCAGCAGAGCCAGGTGATCGAGCACCTCAGCAGCTTCGACATCCCGGCCGAGCGGGGCGCCATTGAAACGCTCGCCCAGGCGGCAGGCTGGCAGTGGCAATGGGCCTGGCAGGGCCAGCACCGGGCCGAGGCCCTGGCGGTGCTGACGCCGGCCTAATTAGCTGTGCTCGCGTTAGCTGTGCTCGCGCAGAAAGGCGATCGTGCCTTCGAGCTCCTCGGCGAAACGGTCGATCTCCTCGGGGGTGGTGGTGAAGCTGAGGCTGGCGCGGGCCGAGCCGGGGATGCTGTAGAGCCGGTGCAGGGGCTGGGTGCAGTGGTGGCCGCTGCGGATGCAGATGCCGGCTGAATCCAGCAGGGCGGCGATGTCGTTGGCGTGCAGCCCATCCACCGTGAAGGCGGCCAGGGCACCCCGGTCGGGCTGCTGCTCGGGGGTGGGGCCGAGGATCCGCACCCCCTCGATCGCCCGCAGCCGATCAAACAGCTGGCGGGTGAGCACCTGCTCCCAGGCATGGATGCGCTCCAGGCCCAGGGCATTGAGGTAGTCGAGGGCGGCGCCCATGCCGATCGCTTCACCGATGGCCGGCGTGCCCGCCTCAAACTTGTGGGGCAGCTCCGCCCAGCTGCTGTGGTCGAGATACACGTCTTGGATCATCTCGCCACCGCCCAGGAACGGCGGCATCGCCTCCAGCAGCTCCTCGCGGGCCCAGAGGAACCCCATGCCCGTGGGGCCGCAGAGCTTGTGGGAGCTGGCGACCAAAAAATCGCAGCCCAGCTGGGCCACATTCACCGGCAGATGGGGCAGGCTCTGGCAGGCATCCACCAGCACCAGGGCGCCGGCGGCATGGGCCAGGGGCACCACCTGCTCGATTGGATTGAGGCAGCCGAGGGTGTTGCTCACCTGCACCAGGCTCACCAACTTGGTGCGCTCGTTGATCTGGCTGCGCAGATCCTCCAAATCGAGCTCGCCGCTCTCGGTGAGGCCGGCGTGGCGGAGCACGCAGCCGGTGCGCGCCGCCAGCAGCTGCCAGGGCACCAGGTTGGAGTGGTGCTCCATCACCGTGAGCAGCACCTCATCACCGGGGCCGAGGTTGGCCTCACCCCAGCTGCGGGCCACCAGGTTGATGGCCTCGCTGGCGTTGCGGGTGAACACGATCTCCCGCGGGCTGGCCGCCCCCACAAACGCGGCCGCCTTGGCGCGGGCACCCTCGAAGCCCTCGGTGGCCCGGGCGCTGAGCTGGTGGGCGCCGCGGTGCACGTTGGCGTTGTCGTGGTCGTAGTAGTGCTGCAGGGCCGCCAGCACCTGACGGGGCTTCTGGCTGGTGGCGGCGTGATCCAGGTAGATCAGCGGCTGGCCCAGGCAGGCCGTTTGCGCCAGCAGGGGGAAATCGGGCCGGGTGAGGGCCGCGAGGTTGCCGGCAGATGGGTTGGACGGGTGCAGGTCGGATTGCACCGGGGAGGCGGTCATGGTCATGGACGCTCCCGAAGCAGCAGCTGTAGGGGATTCAGGGCCGCCGCCGCAGCCGGCAGTTCCCGCAGCACCTCGTCGCAGTAGCCCCGCAGCAGCAGTTTGGAGGCCTGATCGGCGCCGATGCCACGGCTCTGCAGATAGAAAAGCTCGTTCTGCTGCAGCCGGCTCACGGTGGCACCGTGGGCGCACTTCACATCGTCGGCAACGATTTCCAGCTCGGGCTTGGTGTCCACCCGGGCCCGATCCGAGAGCAGCAGGGTGCGGCTGAGCTGGGCGGCGTTGGTCTGCTGGGCCTTGCGGGGCACCTGGACAGCGCCATTGAACACGCTGCGTCCCGCCCCATCGGCCACCACCTTGTGGAGCTGGTCGAGCTCGCCATCGGGCCCCTCAAATCGCACATGGCTGTGGGTGTCCGCCAGGTCCTGGCCGTCGACAAGCTGCAGGGCCCGCAGACGGGTGTGCGCCGCCCCTGCCGGCTGGCAGATGCGGGGCTCCAGGCGGCTCAGGGCCCAACCGCCCACGGCCGTGGTGAGCTGCAAGGCACTGGCGGGGGCCTGGCTGATGGCCAGATGACTGAGCAAGCTGGCGCGGCAGTCGCCCGGGGCCAGCACCCCCAGATGCAGCCGGGCTCCATGGCCGAGCTGGGCCACGGTCAGCATGCTGGTGGCATTGGCAGCACTGGAGCTGTGGTGTTGCAGCAGCTCCAGGCTGGCTCCGTCCTCCAGGATCAGCAGCAGTTGCAGGGCCAGCAGGCCCGGAGCAGTTCCGGCATCGATGCTGAGCTGCAACGGCCCCGCCGCCCCGCTCACCCGCAACGCCAGGCAACGGGGCGAAGCGCCCTGATTGAGTTGCACCGGCCAAGCAGCTGAGCTGCCGGTGGCTTGCAGCACCAGGCTGCGCAGCTGCTGCGCTTCAGAGGGCTCGAGACGGGTGATCCCATCGGGGAGCGCAGCAAGGGCAAAGGGATCCGGGCCACTCCAGGGCTCTGGAGCCACGCTTTGCAGCAGCGCCAGATCGGTGAAGCGCCAATCCTCATGGCGGCGACCCGGCACGGGCGAACCGGCCAACGCGGCCAACCACTCAGCTGTTGCCGGTAGCGCAACGGCAGGCATCAGGCCACCTCCACCGTCTCGGGCTCCAGGCGGGCCAGTTCCAGGTCAACCCAGTCGTACCCCGTGCGCTCCAACTCCAGCGCCAGCTCCTTGCCACCCGTGCGCAGGATCCGGCCGGCAGCCATCACATGCACGTAGTCGGGGGTGATCAGATCCAGAAGCCTTTGGTAGTGGGTGATCAGCAGGATGGCGTTGTCGGGGCCGGCCAGTTGGTTGACGCCATCGGCAACGATGCGCAGCGCGTCGATGTCGAGACCGGAATCGGTCTCATCGAGGATGGCCACCAGGGGCTCCAACAGGGCCATTTGCAGGATCTCGTTGCGCTTCTTCTCGCCGCCAGAAAAGCCTTCATTGACACTGCGCTCGAGGAAGGCCGGATCCATCTGCACCACCTTGAGCCGCTCGTGTACCAGATCCTCAAAGGCGAAGGTGTCGAGCTCCTCATCACCCCGCTCGGCGCGGCGGGAATTGGTGGCCACCCGCAGAAATTCCAGGTTGCTGACCCCAGGAATCTCCACCGGATACTGGAACCCCAGGAACAGACCGATCCGGGCCCGCTGCTCGGGGTCCAGCTCGAGCAGATCGGCGCCGCGGTACTGCACCGTTCCAGCCGTAACGGTGTAGGCGGGATGGCCGGCCAGCACCTTGGACAGGGTGCTCTTGCCACTGCCATTGCGCCCCATCACGGCATGGATTTCACCAGCCCGGATCGACAGATTGACCCCCTTGAGGATCGGCTGATCATCCACAGAGGCATGGAGATCGCGAATGTCCAGCAACAGTGGGGCGTCGGGGCGAATCACAGCAGAAAAATCAAATGAAAAAGATCGGAAGCGGAATCAAAAACTGCCAAGGGAAACACATCAGGGGTGTGGGCTGATCACCCCACCGATCCCTCGAGCTTGAGGGCCAGCAACTTATCGGCTTCGGCGGCAAATTCCATCGGCAGCTGATTAAACACATCGCGGCAGAAGCCACTCACCATCATCGAAACTGCTTCTTCAAAGCCGATCCCCCGGCTTTGGAGGTAGAAGAGCTGATCAGCGGAGATGCGGCAGGTGCTGGCCTCATGCTCCACCACCGCATCGGGTTGCTGGGAGCGGATGTAGGGATAGGTGTTGGCGGCCGCCTGATCGCCGATCAGCATCGAGTCGCATTGGCTGTAGTTTTTGGCTCCCACAGCCTTCGGGCCAATCTGCACCAAGCCGCGATAGCTGTTGGAAGAGTGGCCAGCGCTGATTCCCTTGCTCACGATCGTGGAGCGGGTGCGGGGGCCAACATGAATCATCTTGGTGCCGGTATCCGCCTGCTGATGGTTGTTGGTGAGGGCGACGGAATAAAACTCGCCCACCGAATCAGCGCCCTGCAACACACAGCTGGGATACTTCCAGGTAATGGCTGAACCCGTTTCCACCTGGGTCCAGCTGATGCGGCTGCGCGCACCGCGGCACTGACCACGCTTGGTCACGAAGTTGTAGATACCACCAACACCATTCTCATCGCCGGCATACCAGTTCTGCACGGTCGAATACTTGATAGAAGCATCATCCAGCACCACCAACTCCACCACGGCGGCATGGAGCTGATTGGTATCAAACATGGGAGCGGTGCAACCTTCGAGATAGCTCACCGAGGCCCCCTCTTCAGCCACGATCAACGTGCGCTCAAACTGACCCGTGTCAGCGGAGTTGATGCGGAAATAGGTTGAAAGCTCCATCGGGCACTCGACACCCTTCGGAATAAACACGAAGGACCCATCACTGAAGACAGCGGAATTGAGGGCCGCGAAGTAGTTGTCATTGCTGGGCACCACCGTACCCAGATAGGCCTCAATCAGCCCAGGATGCTCCTTCACGGCTTCGCTGATGGAGCAAAAGATCACCCCATGCTCCGCCAGCTTCTCCTTGTAGGTGGTGGCGATCGAGACGCTATCGAACACTGCGTCAACAGCCACGTTGGAGAGACGCTTCTGCTCGCTTAGCGGGATCCCGAGCTTGTCAAAGGTTTCCAACAACTTTGGGTCCACCTCATCGAGGCTCGCCTTCTTTTCCTGTTGCTTGGGCGCCGCGTAATAGATGATATTTTGATAGTCAATCGGCGGATATCCCAAAGCCGCCCAATCGGGCTCGGCCATCTGCAGCCACTGGCGATAGGCCCGCAGCCGAAACTGCAACAGAAAATCAGGCTCATCTTTTTTCGACGAGATCAGCCGCACCACGTCCTCGCTTAGGCCCTTGGCGATCTTTTCGGTTTCAATGTCCGTTACGAAGCCGTGTTTATACGGCTGCGAAACAAGGTCGCCAACGGTTGCGGTGCTCATGGCAATTCAGCCGAATCAGCCGGCAGTAAGGGCTTTCACGTCGTCAAGAGAAATCGTCTGCTCCTCACTGCGGAACGGATTGTCTTCAGTGAGAAACAGCATGCAGTGGCACTCCTTGCGCTCTCGCATCGGCACACAGGGGCAGTTCCAAAAGGCCTGGGACACCTCGGCTTCTTTGTCTTCGTAGTGACGGCAGGGGCAGAGAGCCCCACCGAGCTCGTCCTTGTGCTTGGCCAGGCCTGCCAGCACCACGGCGGTGACACCGGGATCGCTGCAGAAATAGGTGCCCGTGCGCTGGGCGTAGGTTTCGGCAAACTTCCGAATCACCTCGAGGCTGTCGGAGGTCGGGCTGGCCGCGGCGTCGGACATGGCTCGGAGGGGGGTGATGGTCAGATCGCACTGGAAGGAACAGGACCGCGCAGAGCAACAGCCAGGATCGCGGGACTCCAGTTACGAAACACTTCTGTTTCGTTTCCTATCGAGCCTAGGGCACCGGCGATGGGCCTGGGGGCTCGACAACGCAAGCCATTGTGCCGGCCCGACCCCCAACCGCCGGCCGGACGTGGCATCGTGATGAAGTTCGGCGTCAGCCATGAGCGCCACACCCCAGATCTCCCGCCAACATGCCGACCCGGCTTCCACCCGGGAAGCGGTGCTCAGCCTGCTGTTACGACAGGGCGAGGCGACCGCTGGCGAATTGGCTGAACATCAGTCGGTGTCGGTGCAGGTCATGCGCCGCCATCTGCGCAGCCTGGAAGACGATGGATTTGTGGAGGCCAGTCCGGCTTCCGAAGGCCCCGGTCGACCCAGCAATCGCTGGCGCCTCACGGCCAAGGGGCAGGGGCACTTTCCCGATGGCAGCGATCACTTCGCCCTGGGGCTGCTGCAGTCGTTGGCCGGCAGCCTGTCTTCAGAAACACTGCAGGAGCTCCTCAATCAGCAGGCTCTCCAGCAGGCGGGCGTGTATCGGGGCCAGATCGGCGAAGGGGCGCTGCAACAACGGCTCGAGCGGCTGGTGGAACTGCGCCGTCAGGCGGGATACATGGCGGAATGCGCCCAGGATCCTGACGACGACCAGGCCTGGGTGGTCAGCGAATTCCACTGCTCGGTGATGCGCATCGCCGAGCAGTTCCCCTGTGTCTGCGATCAAGAGCTGCAACTGATCCGCCACACCTTTCCCGATTGCCAGGTGGAGCGGGTCCAATGGCGCCTGGAAAAGGGGCACTCCTGCGGCTTCCGCCTCATTCAGGGCCGTGACGCCTGAGCCATACGACCCTGCTGCCGAGAGCCCGCTGACCCTGGCCGAACTGGCGCAGCTGGAGGCCACCCTGCTGCCGGCACTCGAGCGTCACCACCTCAGGCTCCTGGCCCATGGCCTGCGCACCCTGCAGGCCATCTCCCGGCCCACGGGAGCAGCCCTTGAGCTCGGGCCGCTGCCGGATCGTGCAGCCATCGGCGCCTGGGTGCGGCAACAGCCCCCAATCGCCGACGACGCCGAATTCCAGGCGGCCTTGGTGGAGCAACTGGTGGCAACGGGAGGACACCTGGAGCACATCGCCGGCGAGCTGGGCCGGGCGCCGCTGGCCCTGGAGTTGGATGACCTGAGCGCCTGGACCACCCGCCAAGCCGATCGGCGCCTGGGCCAGGGCGAGACCAACCGGGGCTAGGGCAGCGCCACCAGCACCACACCCAACACCGCCAGCAGGGCGGCCAGCACCCCTGGTACCCCGGGGCGATCCCCCTCCAGGGGCGCCAGGGGCACCGCCATCACCGGGGCGGTGGCCAGCAGAGCCACGGCCAGCCCGCCGGGAAGTCGGGCCAGGGCCAGCTGCTGCAGACCGATGCCCGCACTGGTGCCCAGCAGGGTGGCCGCCAGCACCAGGAGCCAACGCCGGCCCGGCGGCCTTGGTCGAGGCCGGCGCAGATGGGTCATCAGCCTGCCCAACAGGGGCAGCAGCACCAGCGTGGCGGCCAGCAGCCGCAGGGTGGCGGCATGCCAGGGATCGAGACCCGATGTGCGCAGGGCGGCACGGGCCAACAGGGCTCCAGCACCCCCACACAACAGGGCCGCCAGGGCCAGCACCACCCCCAGGCGCTGGTGAGCCTCCAGGTCACCCCCCGCCTCGGCCATCGGCCGCTGCCGGGCCACCACCACCACCGCCAGGCTGATCAGGGCAATTCCCAGCCACTGGCGCGGCCCAGGCCACTCGGCCAGCAGCAGGCAACCGGCCGCCGCCGTCACCGCCGGCCCACCGGCATCAAAGGTGAGGGTGCGGCGGGTGCCGAGCCGGCGCAGGGCCGCGAAGTAGAAGCTGTCCCCCAGGGCAATGCCCAGCACCCCGCTGAGCAGCAGCAGGCCGGTGGGCCCGAGCTGCAGGGTCGGGGCACTCCCCACCAGCAACGGCACTTGCAAGGCCAGGGCGATCAGGTTTTTGAGCAGGTTGAGCTCGGCTGGGCCCAGCGAGGTCGGCAGCCGACGCCACAAACCACTGGCCAGAGTCCAGCAGAGGGCGGCGGCCAGGGCAGCAGCCACACCGATCGCCACCGCCGCTCCCCACCACGCCTTGCGATCATCGCCACAGCCACTGCACCCCCGTGCACGACATCCGCTCCGCCTCGATCGCCGATGCCCTCAGCTTTTTCCGGCTGAGCTGCGGCCGCTGGCGCTCCCAGCGCAGCAGCCACCACCTGCTGCACCGGCGGGCCGAGGCGGGAGGCTCCTTTATTGAGGTGGTCGAGCTGGCCGCCGACGACCCGCGCCTGATCGCCATTGCCGAGCTCCATGGCGAAAACCCCGCCGGCCTGGTGGGCGGCTGCAGGGTCACCTGGAACGCCTCGATGGCCTGGGACAAAGCGGGGGAGGCCCATGAAGGCGAAAGCGTGTTCGGCCTGATCCCCACCGAACCGCGCGGGCGGACAGGCCTGCTGCTGCGCGACCGCGGCTACGCCGAAACGGCCCCCGTTGCCGGACAGTTCGCCATGGATGAGCGCGATGGCCTGCTGCTCACCACCAGCTACGAAACGATGAACAGCCTGGAGCGGTTCAGCTTCGCCGGGCCCAACGTGCGCCTGCGCACCAGCACCGTCGAAGGCCTCTCCAACACGGCCTCGTTCTGCGTGGAAACCCGAGTGCTGGCCAGCCCGGAGCCCGAGCCCGCCAGCAGCAGCGGGACGCCGGCAGCGGGGCAGCCGCTCTCACCCCTTGGTTGGTGACGAACGTTACGGACTGTGAGCCCTGCCAGAGGCAGCTGAACCCAGCCCCCACCGCACTTCTACGATCCGCAGCGACGGATGCTGATGTCGTGTGGCCCTGCCCCTCCTGAAGTACGCGCCCACCACCCAGAATTCGCGGGTCAACCCGCTGCGGGTGGGCTCGGATGAGGATCCCAAAGCCGTGGCCATGGACAAGGCCATGTATCGCGAAGACCAGAACTTCGTGATCGAAGCGGCCTATCGCCAGATCTTTTTCCACGCCTTCAAGGTCGACCGGGATCGCACCCTGGAGTCGCAGCTGCGCAACGGCCAGATCACGGTGCGGGATTTCATCCGCTCCCTGTGCCTGTCGGACACCTTCACCCGCAGTTTCTACAACCTCAACAGCAACTACCGAGTGGCTCGCCACCTGGTGGAGAAGCTGCTGGGCCGCACCACCCACGGCAAGTCTGAAGAGATCGCCTGGTCGGCTGTGCTGATGACCCGCGGCGTCCGCGGCATGGTCGATGACATCCTCGACAGCCAGGAGTACCTCGAGGCCTTCGGTTACGACACCGTGCCTTTCCACCGCAACCGGGTGGTGGGTTCCCGCGATCTCGGCGAAAGCCCGTTCAACCTCACCAGCCCCCGCTACGAGGCCTACTACCGCGGCATCCTGGGCTTCCCCCAGGTGGTGTACACCGGTGGCCCCGCCAAGAGCATTCCGGCCCGCTCCCGTCAGCGCCGCGGCGGCTTCCCCGAGGACTATCTGCCCTGGGTGCGCAACCTGCCGGCGATGCGCAGCCAAGGCGGTGCATCTGGCAACACCAGCATGGACTACTTGTCCAAGGTGCCCTACCGCAGCATTGGCCGCTGAGCTCAGCAACCACTCCATCAAGGGGCGGCCTACGGGCCGCCTTTTTTGTGCCCTTCAGATGCCAGCCCTGATGCACCAGCCGTCAGCATCCACTGACGGCTCAGGGCAAAAACCACAGGCAATGGGAGAGTTGACCACACTGATCCCAAAAGAAATCTATCGCCGTGACTCAAGCCCTCACTTCGTTGGCACGCATGACCCTGCGGCAGCTGCGCCAGGTCGCCAGCGATCTAGGGGTCAGCTTGTACAGCCGCAAGTCGAAGGATGAGTTGCTCGCGGCCATCAACCGGCGACAGGACGACACCCCCCGCACCCTCAAGGCGATCGAAGCGGAATTGCCTCCGGCACCACGCCCTTCGGCGTCCAGCACCAGCGTGGTCTTCCTGCCTCGGGATCCCCAGTGGGCCTACGTGTTCTGGGAGATCTCCGAAGCTGATCGGGGCGAAGCGTTGGCGGCCGGGGCGTCCCAGCTGTGCCTGCGGGTGGCCGATGTCACCGGACTGGCCGGCGGCTCTGCCCACCCCCACACCCTGCAGGAGGTGGTGGTGGATAGCCATGCCACCGAGTGGTACCTACCGGTGCCCCTGAGCGATCGCGACTACCGGGTGGAACTGGGCTACCGCAAAGGCTCCGGCGGCGGCTGGATCTCGCTGGCCTTCTCATCGGTGGCCCGGGTTCCGGCCCTGCACCCCAGTGAGCAGATCCTCGACCAGTTCGTGCCCTTCTCGCTCGACACCGCTCCGGCCACCCTGCCCACACCCATGGAACCGGCTGACGCCGGTCTGCACGAGCGCCTCTACCAAACGGCAACGGCCCGTTGGCGGCGGCTGGGCCGCGGTTCCGAGGCCTTCCACGAACTCGAACAAGCCGGTCTGGACACCAGCGAACTCAACGCCTCTGGAGCTGGCATCTGGGCCAGCGGTCGCAACGAATCCGGCATCGGCGGGGTGGCCTCACGGCAACGCTCCTTCTGGCTGGTGGCCGATGCCGAGCTGATCGTCTACGGCGCCACCGACCCGGCCGCGCGCCTCACCATCGGCGGCGAAGACGTGCCGCTCTCCGCCGATGGCACCTTCCGCGTGCAAGTGCCGTTCCGCGATGGTCAACAGCTCTATCCGATCGAGGCGGTGGCCGCAGACGGGGAGCAGAAGCGCAACATCACCCTCGAGTTCAACCGCTCCACCCCGGAAGACAACAGCAACCCTGCCGACAAGGCCATCAGCGAATGGTTCTGAAACGCGCTGGATCTCTCAAACGAGCAACCGTGGCCCTCACCCCACTAGCTGGGGCCCTTGCCTTTCCGTTGATCGTGCCCGTGGTGTTGCTTCGCGTGGGCCTTCCGGCCGCCATGCTTAGCGCCGTGCTGATCGGCACCGCCTGGTTTGTGCTGATGCTGCGCACGGCCGAGATGCCTGGCCACCACTGAGCTGAACCCCAGCCTCAACCAATCCATGGACAGTCCGTGGGAACCCTGAGGGCAGCCGCAGCTGGCCGCCATCACCCCCACCGCTTGTCACCCCAACCCCCTGAGGCACCCGCTCGCCTGGGTCAGCGCCCTGGGCCTGACCATCGCCAGCTGCAGCGCTGAAGCCCAGCTGCTGGGGCAGCCGGCCCCTCAAAGGCCCCTGCCCGAGGGCATCGAGCTGGCCTTCAACCACAACGAAACCAGCCGCTACCGCAGCCCGATCAGCGGCCAGTGGCGCCAGGGGGACGATCTCGAAGCCTTTGTGCTGGCGAGCATCCGAGGCGCCCAACGGGAAATCCTGGTGGCGGTGCAGGAGCTATCGCTGCCGAAGGTGGCCGAAGCCCTGGCGGCACGCCACCGCGAGGGACTGACGGTGAAGGTGGTGCTGGAAAACACCTACAGCACCCCGTGGAGCGAGGAGCATCCGGCTGATCTGGCGCCGCACCAGCGCACCCGCCACGAACAGCTCAAGGCCCTGGGCTGGGGTGATGCGGTGGCCATCCTGCAGCAGGCCGGGGTGCCCCTGATCGACGACACCGCCGACGGCAGCGCGGGCAGCGGCCTGATGCACCACAAGTTCATGGTGGTGGACCGCACCCTGGTGGTGACCGGCTCAGCCAACTTCACCCCCTCCTGCATCCACGGCGATCCGGGGGCTGAGCGCAGCCGCGGCAACGTGAATCACCTGATGCGGCTCCACAGCCGCGAGCTGGCCCACAGCTTTGTGGCCGAATTTGAGCGGATGTGGGGCGATGGCCCTGGCGGCCAGCCCGACAGCCGCTTCGGGCTCGGCAAAGGCGGCGGAGCGGCCCAGCAGGTGCACGTGGGGCCAACGCCGGTAACTGTGCTGTTCGCCCCCCATCGCCGCCGCGATCCCCACCACGGTCTGCAGTTGCTGGAGGGACTGCTCTCGGGCACCCGCAGGCAACTCGACATGGCCCTGTTCGTGTTCTCGGAGCAGAGCCTGGCCAATGCCATGGCCGAGCTGCAGGAGCAGGGGGTGGCCATCCGGCTGCTGGCCGATCCCGGCTTCGCCAACCGCGCCTTCAGCGAAGTGCTGGATCTGCTCGGCACCCAGTTGCCCGACCACCGCTGCGGTCTGGAGGCCGCCAATCGCCCCTGGCAGCGCCCCCTCGAGGCAGTCGGCACGCCGCGGCTCTCCAGCGGCGACAAGCTCCACCACAAACTGGCGGTGATCGACCACCGCACCGTGATCACCGGTTCCTTCAACTGGAGCCCCAGTGCCGCCCACCAAAACGACGAAACCCTGCTGGTGCTCGACTCACCGCTGCTGGCCGCCCACTTCAGCGCTGAGATCGACCGGCTCTGGAAGGGGGCCGAGCTCGGCATCACCGAGCGGCTGGCACGCAAACAGGAACGCCAGCGCAACCGTTGTGGCAGTGGAGTGCAGAGGAGGTGAGCCCTTTGGAGCACTGCGGCATCCCATTGACAGCCACTACTGGTGGACGGCGGGGAAGCCCCCTACACCACATCTAGGGATTCGCGCCTACCATCCAGCGGTCTGCAGGATCCAGAGGCCCCATGAAGACCCTGGTGAAGACCGGCGGCCTGGTGAAATCCCTGGCACACTCCCTGCTCCTACCGGCCGAGGACACCACCACCCCCGTGGCACCAGTGGTGTACACCACAGCGATCCGCAGCGAGGGGTGCCTCAGCGAATCCATGGCCGGCATCACGGAGCTGGCCCACGAGCTGGGCTTCACCCATGCGCCTGAAACCATCTACGCCGCCGATGGCCTGAGCGCCGCCTTCCACGCCGATCACGGCGAGCGCGCAGTGAGCCTGGCGGTGGAATGCAACCCCCGGCAGCAGACCGTGTCTTTGGCGGTGAGCGGACTCGACAACCACGACGCCTTCGAAACCTTCCACCAGGTGTCCAAAACCCTGTTCGGCGACTGCTGAGCTGCGCCAGGGCTCCTACGCTGAATTCCTATCTCCGCCCCAGGGCCATGGATTCGCTGCAGGCCTCCCGCAACACCTCGGCCACCCTGGATGCGATCCAGCTGATGCTGCGCGACCTCCACACCCGCCACGACGAGATCCGCCACCGTGCCGCGTTCCGGGGTTGCACCAAAGAGCTCCTGGCGGTGCAGCAGGAGCTGGTGAATTACCTGCTGGCCAAGAAGAGCCAGCTGATGGGGCATGTGGATCCGGTCAGCGGCGGCACCCGCAACTACAACTCCTTCGTTTGAGTGGCCCGTTGAACTCCGGCCCCAGGGTCGTAGTCGTTGGAGCCGGCCCGGCCGGGGCCAGCCTGGCCCTGGTGCTGGCCCGTTCCGGCGTCGCCGTCACCCTGGTGGAAGCCAGCTCGAGCCTGGCGCGCCAGTTTCGTGGCGAAGCGTTGATGCCCTCGGGGCTGGATGCCCTGGCTGCCATGGGGCTGAGCCACCTGCTGGCGACCGTGCCCCACAGGCCCCTGCAGGGCTGGCGCTTTGTGGTCAACGGCCGCGAGCTGTTCCACGCCCACGAACCCCTCGGCGGCGATCCCCAGCGGCCCTGCACCCTGGTGAACCAGCCCGCCCTGCTGGAGGCTCTGCTACTTCAGGCGCAATCCTGCCCGTCGTTTGTCCTGGAGCGGGGCCAGCCGGTGTCTGATCTGCTCTGGAACCAAGGGCGAGTGGCCGGGGTGCGGCTCCGCGACGGGCGGAGCCTGCAGGCCGAGCTGGTGGTGGCCTGCGACGGCCGGGCCTCGCTGCTGCGGCAGAAGGCTGGCCTGATGCTGGTGGAAGGAGCCAGCTCCATCGACCTGCTCTGGTTCCAGCTGGCCTGCCCGGCACCCTCACCACTGCAAGGCAGCTTCACCACCCTGGTGGGGCCGGAGGGGGTATTCAGCGCCTTCGACAGCGCTGGCGGAGGGGTGCAGCTCGGATGGGTGCTCAACAAGGGCGAGCGGGTGCCTGCATGCTCCCCAAACGACTGGATCGAGCGGATGGCACCGCTCAGCCCACCGGAGCTGGCGGCCTGGCTGCGGCAGTGGAGAGCCGGCCTGGGCGAACCCAGCCGGCTGGCAGTGCAGGTGGGACTGACAGAACGTTGGTGGACACCCGGCCTGCTGCTGCTGGGCGATGCGGCCCATCCGATGAGTCCGGTGCGAGCCCAGGGGATCAACATGGCCCTTCGCGACGCCTGGGTGGCCAGCGCCCGGCTGTTGCGCCTGTTGCGGCCCGCGCCAGCGCCACAGCAGCCGCAGACCGGTGCCCCTGCAGCCAAAACCCCAGCCATCACCGGCCTGGATGCGGCTCTCGCCGCGATCGAAGCCGAGCGTCGGCCGGAAATCACCACGCTGCAGGCCCTCCAGGCCGCCGAAGCGGCCCGAGGAGACCAGCTGCGCCGCCAGAGCTGGCTGCGCCGCGGCCTGGCCCTGGCGGCTCCTCTGGTAGGGCCGGCGATCGCCGCCCACTGGAGCCATCAACAGCAACCGCTGCGCCAGGGACTGTCTGTGCTGCCGGGGTCGCCATGATGGGAGCCAACCCGACAGAACCATGGCTCCCTCCTGGATCGATCCTGCCCTGAGGGGCGGCTCTGCCCTAAGCGCTGGCTTGGCGCTCGGCCTGATGGGTCTGCTGGCTTCCCCCCTGCAAGCAGCGCCTAAAGATCCGCCCTATCCCTCCATGGATCAGCTGCGGGAGCTGCAGCTCCACACGTTCGCCTGCGGCCGGGAGAACACCGCCGAGAGCTGCACCAAGGCGCGCACCATGGCCGATCCGCTGATGGACCATCCCCGCCTCGGGGCAAGCTGCAAAGACGCGATCTGGACCATTCGCCAACGGGCACAGCCCGCAGCCACCAACAGCTACGAGCGCCGCGAAGCCCTCAATCGCGCCGGCCAGGATCTGCTGCCCTTCTGCAAGCAGCAAACCCGCACCGTGGCCCCCAGCAAAACCGAGGCCAAGCCCCAGGAGAAAAAGGGATTCGGCCTGATCCCAGGCTTCTGAGCCTGACGGCACCCACCGCTTCTTGGGATCAAGGCGCCTTCGGGGCCTGAATCAGGTCCAGCACCTGGTGAGCGGTGGTGTCCATGAACGCCAGCGACCAGCCCGTCTGCACCACCGCCTGATCAGCCAGAGCACACAGACCGCTGCGCTGGCCAGTGGCCTCGCAGCTTGCCGAGAGACCCAGCAAGGCATTGGTAAGTTTGCCGCGCAGACAGGTTTCCTTGCCGCGACGGTGGATCACCGCCTCGGCCGCCAGGCGACTGCGTTCCACCGCTTGATCAAAGGGGAGGGCGCGGGCCCCACCCATCACCGCTGCCTGGCTGGCCGCCGTGCCGGCAACCGCGGTGACCGCAGCCAACGTCAAGCCAAAGGCCGTGACCAAGCCGAGCGACGGCCATTCCCGCCTGGCGTCCCAGCGCCACCCGGCAAGCTTCACGCGCAATCCCCAGCTTGTTTCGGACGCTAGCCCGTTCTGGGCGGGCCGCAAACCAGGGCTAATTTGGTGCCCCCAACGCCCCGGTGGATCGGCCGATGACCAGCAGCAATCCTGTGAGCATCCGGCACATTTCCCTCGACCAGCCGTTCACCGACCAGAAGCCAGGCACCTCGGGGCTGCGCAAGAGCAGCCGGCAGTTCCAGACGCCCCACTACCTCGAGAGCTTCATCGAGGCGAGCCTGCAAGTGCTGCCGGGAGTGGCCGGTGGCACGCTCGTGGTGGGAGGCGATGGGCGCTATGGCAACCGCGAAGCCATCGCCGTGATTGCCCGGATGGCTGCGGCCCACGGTGTGGCCCGGCTGATCACCACCAGTGGGGGCATCCTCTCCACCCCCGCCGCCTCCCACCTGATCCGCCAACACGGTGCGGTGGGTGGGGTGATCCTCTCGGCCAGCCACAACCCCGGCGGCCCCGACGGCGATTTCGGCGTCAAGATCAACGGCGCCAACGGCGGCCCCACACCGGAATCAATCACCGACGCGATCTACGCCACCACCTTGAAACTGGACGGCTATCGGATCTGCGAGGGCGGCAGCGACCCCGATCTCTCAACCCCCAATCGCAGCAGCATCGGTGCGCTGCAGGTTGACGTGATCGACGGCGTCGACGACTACGTGGCGCTGATGCAGAAGCTGTTCGATTTCGATGCCATCGGCGATCTGCTGCGGGGCGACTTCCCGATCGCCTTCGACGCCATGCACGCCGTGACCGGCCCCTACGCCAGCCGGATCTTCGAAACGGTGCTGGGCGCACCCGCCGGCACCGTGCGCAACGGGATCCCGCTGGAGGATTTCGGCGGCGGCCACCCCGATCCCAACCTCACCTACGCCCACGAGCTGGCCGAGCTGCTGATGGGCAGCGACACCTACCGCTTCGGCGCCGCCTGCGATGGCGACGGCGACCGCAACATGATCCTGGGCAGCCGCTGCTTCGTGAACCCCAGCGACAGCCTGGCGGTGCTCACCGCCAATGCCACCCTCGCTCCCGGCTACGCCGATGGCCTCTCCGGCGTGGCCCGGTCGATGCCCACCAGCGCCGCCGCCGATGTGGTGGCCAAGGAACTGGGCATCCCCTGCTTCGAAACGCCCACGGGCTGGAAGTTCTTCGGCAACCTGCTCGATGCGGGCCGCATCACCCTTTGCGGCGAAGAGAGCTTCGGCACCGGCTCCGATCACATCCGAGAGAAGGATGGACTCTGGGCGGTGCTGTTCTGGCTGCAGATCCTGGCCAAGCGGCGTGAACCGGTGAGCCGGATCATGGCGGAGCACTGGAGCCGCTTCGGCCGGCACTACTACTCGCGCCACGACTACGAAGCGATCGCCAGCGAGGCCGCCCACGGCCTCTACAACCGGGTGAAGGCGATGCAGCCCGCGCTGGTGGGCCAGGCCTTCGCCGGCCGCAGCGTCGCCACCGCCGACGACTTCGCCTACACCGACCCGGTGGATGGCTCGCTCACCAGCGGCCAAGGGCTACGCCTGCTGCTCGATGACGGCAGCCGCGTGGTGCTGCGCCTCTCCGGCACCGGCACCCAGGGTGCCACCCTGCGGGTGTACCTGGAGAGCTATGTGGCGCCCGGCGGCAACCTGACCCAGGATCCCCAGAACGCCCTCGGCGACCTGATCACGGCGATCGACCAACTGGCTGAAATCCGCACCCGTACGGGCATGGAGAGGCCCACGGTGATCACCTGAGTCAGGCGGGAGTCTCCTGCTTCGCCTCGGGGAACCAGCGGGCCTCGAGGTTTTTGATCACCACATAAAACGGCGGCACCACACCCAGGGACAACACCGTCGCCACCAGCAACCCCCCAAAAATCACGGTGCCGAGGGATTGCTGACTGTTGGCACCGGCGGTGGTGGCCACCACCAGGGGCAGGAAGCCGGCCAGGGACGCGATGGCCGTCATCAGAATCGGTCGCATGCGCGACTCGGCAGCAGCAATCGCCGCCTCGGCAATGCCCATGCCCTGCTCGAGGTGCTGTTCGGCCACTTCCACGATCAGGATGCCGTTCTTGGCCGCCAGGCCGATCAGGGTGACCAACCCCACCTGGGCATAAATGTTCAGGTCGATCGATCGAATCGCCAGAAACACCAGGGCCCCCAGCATGGCCAGAGGCACCGTCATCAGAATGATCACAGGTGTCACGTAACTCTCGTACTGGGCCGAGAGCACCAGGTAAACGATCAGGATGCCCAGGCCGAACACCAGGATGCTGGCGCTCCCGGCCGAGAGCTGCAGCGAAGCCAGGCCGGTGAAGGCATAGCCAATGTTGTTGAAATCCTGCTGCCTGAAGATCTGCTGAATCGCCGCCAGAGCCTGGCCCGAACTTTTGCCGATCGCCTCAGCTCCCTGCACCAGCACAGTGCGATAGAGGTTGTAGTGGCTGATCACCGGAGGAGCACTGGTGAGCTCCGACGAGGCAAACTCACTCACCTGCACCAACTTGTTGTCACGGTTGCGCACGTAATAACTGAGCACGTCCTCCAGGGTGCTGCGCCCAGACGCCTCGGACTGGACATAGATGTTGCGCACCTGGCCATTTTCATAAGTGAGGCCCGAGTAATTGCCGCCAGCGAGCACAGCAATCGTCTGCATCGCCTGCTGGAAATCGATATCCAGGGCCCCCATGATCGAACGATCGATCTTCAAACCGAAGGCCGGAGCGCTCGGGATGAACTGGGTATACAGACTGGAGAATTGATCGGAAGCAGTTCCGGCTGCAACCAGCTGTTGGGCCAACCCGTCGAGCTGGTTGAAGCTGTAAGCGCCGTTGCTGAGATCGTTGAACTGGAAGTAGAAACCACCCTGGGCCGAAAAGCCAGGAATGGCGGGCGGCTGAGCCGCCACCGCTAGTCCGCTGCTGATCTTCGAGAGCTTGGTGTTGAGGCGGTCCACAATGGCGGGGGCTTTCTGATCAGCCCCGCTGCGCTCCTCAAGGGGCTTCAGCCCGAAGAAAAACACCCCTTGATCGGGGCTGGAGCCGTTGAAGCCATAACCGCTCACCACCGAAGCAGCCACAATGTCTGGCTCAGCCTTAAGCACCTTGGCAATCTCTAGGCCGGTCTGCTGGGTTTGGCTCAGGGAGGCTCCATTCTGGAGTTGGTAAATGCCCACGCCATAGCCCTGATCTTCCTCAGGAATGAAGGCCGACGGCAGAGCTGAAAAGGCCAGAATCGTGAGCACGATGCCACCAGCCAGGCCAGCCAGCACGATTTTGCGCTTGCGGATCAGCACGTCCAACAGCCGGGCGTAACTGGCCTGCAGCCAGGTAAAAAATTCGTTGAACCGCTCGAAAATCAAGGCGAGTCGGCTGCCGGCCAAGCCAAACACCACCACCCCAAACAAATAGGCGCCCACCCCGAAGGACGCCGCACTGAATTTGCCGAACGCCAGACCCACCACCACACCGCCCACGGTCCAACCCCAGCCCTTCGGCTTCGGCGGTTGCTCGGATTTGAGAATCAAGGCCGACATCATCGGCGAGAACGTCAAGGCATTGAACGTGGAAATGGCAATTGAGAACGCGATCGTGAGCGCAAACTGCTTGTAGATGATGCCGATGCCACCTGGGTAGAACGCCACGGGCACAAACACCGCCATCAGCACCAACGAGGTGGCGATCAGGGCGCCAATCAACTCACCCATACACTCCATCGCCGCCTTGCGTGGGCTCATGCCGCGCTCAAGATTTTTGGAGACGGCCTCAATCACCACAATCGCGTCATCCACCACCAGACCCGTGGCGAGCACCAAACCCAGCAGGGTGAGTTGGTTGATCGAAAAGCCGAACGCCTTGATAAAGGCAAATGTGCCGATCAGGGAGATCGGAATCGCCAGGCTGGGCACCACCGTGGCGCGCCAGTTCTGAAGAAACAGAAACAGGATCACCAGCACCAGCACAATCGCCAGACCCAAAGCATCGGTGACACCCTCCACGGCCGATTCGATGAACTGTCCGATGTTGTAGATCTGCGTCACAGTGACGCCGGGGGGCACCGCCTGGGAGAACTGGTTCATCACCCCGACAACGGCTTCCGAAACATCGAGAGCGTTGCTCTGAGGGGTTTGGAACACCGCAACGGTGATCGATGGATAACCATCGAAACTAACCGCCTGCTGGGCAAACGTGTTGAAGCCATAGGTGGCCTGACCCACATCCCGAAGCCGCAGCAGATTCCCCTGGGGAGACTTGCCCACGATCAAATCGTTGAGCTGCTCGACAGACATCAGATTGCCATTATCGGCCACTAGAATCGGATAGGCAAACAGCTGGTCTCCTCCAGCCGGTGGACCACCCACCAGACCACCGATGGCGATGCTGTTTTGGCTCTTCACAGCATTGACGATCTGGTCCGCCGTCAGCTGATTCGCGGTGAGCTTGCTGGGGTCGACGAACAGCCAGAAGGCGGGATTGCTGCCGCCCAGCAGGCTCACCTGAGCCACGCCCGGAACCCGCTCAAGCTGGTAATAAAGCTCCTCGTAGATGAGACCGTTGATGTAGGCCGCATCAAATTGGCCTTGGGTGGAGGTGACCTGATAGGCCAGCAAAATAGATGGCGTGTTTTGCATCACAGACACCCCGGTGGCAGAGACCTGCTGCGGCAACTGCGGCATGGCCAAGGAGACGCGGTTCTGCACGTTCACCTGGTCGATGTTGATATCGGTGTCTTCGTCGAAGTAAACCTGGATAATGCTCTGGCCTGTGTTCGAGCTCGTGGAAGAGATGTAAGCCGCACCAGGCACACCGTTGATCTGCTGTTCCAGCGGGTTTGTAACAGCCTGCTCGGTCACCAACGAGTTAGCCCCGCCGTAATTGGCCGTCACCTGAATCAGCGGCGGTGCAATGTTTGGCAGGTTTTCAATTGGCAGGCTCGGGATCGCAATGATCCCCATCAGCACAATCAAGATGCTACAAACGGTGGTCAGAACCGGCCGTTTGATGAACTTATCGGAGAGTGACATGGGTGGTCCTCAGTTCCCAGCCGATGCCGAGGTCTCAGCCAGCTTCACCGGCATGCCGGATCGCAGCAGCGCCGTATTGCTCAGCACCACCCGATCGCCGGCCTGCAACCCAGAGAGCAAGGGATAACGATTGCCTTCGAGGGTGCCGAGTTTCACCGGCGTTTGCACCACGATTGGCGTCTGTGGAGGCAAGGCCTCCAGCTTCTGCTTCTGGGCGTCTGGGATCTCGGTGGAAGCCCGAATCTTGGCCAGCACTTGGTTGAGGCGGAAGACGCGATAGACAAAGGGCTGCTGGGCCTGCATCATCACGGCCTGCACGGGCACCGACAACTGGCGGCTCGTGCCGGTGATGATCCGGTTGCGCACGTATTGACCGGTCTTAAGTTGGCTGCTGCTGTTGGAAAAACTGGCTTTCACCAGCACCGTATTGGGCGACGACTGGCTGCCGCTGACGCCGAAATAGGGGGAGATGAACACCACTTTGCCGGTCCCGGTGAGGGGTGGATTGCCCTGGGTCACCAGTTGGACAGGCTGGCCCAATTTCACCCTGGCGGCCTGGGTGGCGGGCACATCCATCAGGGTCCAGAGGGTGGAGTTGTCCACAATCCCAGTGATCACCTGACCTTGGCGCACATAATCCCCGAGCTTGACGGTGTCAAGGTCGCCGATCTCGCCACTAATCGGAGCGGTGACGTATTTGTAGCCGAGGGTGGCCGCACTGGAACGCACCTGATCCCGACTCTGAATCGCCTGGGTCACGTAAAAGTCGCGGTCCTTGGTCGATACCGCGCCCTGCTCGTTCAGAAAGATGTAGCGCTCTGCGTTGACGAGATCCTTACGGGCCTCGGCCTTGCTGGCATCGAGGCTGGCCGACTGCTGCACGTTGTCGAGCACCAGGATCGGCTGGCCCGCTCTCACCCGCTGCCCCTGGGTCGCCAGAATCTTCACCACCCTGCCATCAACCTCGGGGCTGAGGGCTACATCGGTGGTGGAGCTCAGCTGGCTGATCACCTCGATCGAGGGGCTGAAACTGGCCACGCCGATGGTCTCGGTCTGCACCACCAGCGGCTGACGGGCCACCGGTTTGGCCGCACAGCCGACGAGGAGCAAACCCACCAACGACAGAGCCGGAACCGCTCGAGCCACGAAATCGGCGCATGGCTCCGCAAATTAACGGACTGCAGCGGATTTGCCGCGTTTAATTGGCATCTTCGCCAGGGCTTGTTGCCGCCAGCTGCACCGGGGCACCGTGGCGCAGATTGAGCAAGCCCTCTATCACCACCCGATCACCGCGCTGCAGCCCGCGTTGCAGGGGGTAGTGGTCGCCCTGAAGCTCGCCCAGCTGCACCGGAGTCTGCAGGGCAAACCAAGTGCCAGCTGGCAGTTTGCGCAGCGCAGCCAAGGGTGCTTTGCCCGGTTGGCGCTCTAGTGCAGCCAAGCTGCCCACCACAAACACAAACGACTGACCCGCCAACTGGGTGACCGCGATGCGCGGCACCGCCAGCTCGTCCCGCCGCTCCAGCAGAAGGCGGGTGCGGAGACGCTGGCCGTTGCGCAGGGTGCCCTGGGGATTGGCGAAGGCCGCCTTCACCAGCAGGGTTTGGCTGGAAGCCATCACCTGCGGATCCACCGAATCCACCTGGCCCTCCGCCAAGGGTTCGGCACGGGTGGGGTCAAGCAGCAACACCCGCTGACCCGGCCGCACCCGCTTGGCAGCACTGGCCGGCACGTCGATGCGGGCCCAGAGGCGATCGTTGCGAATCAAACGGGTGATCGGCACGCCCGGCGCGATCACATCCCCCTGCTTGACGCGCAGGTCGGCCACGATGCCAGTGATCGGCGCCCGCAGATCCTTGAAGGCCAGATCCGCCTGCCGGGCCACCAGGGCTTCGCGGGCGGCGATGAAAGCCTGGCGGAATTCATCCCGTTGCACGGCACTGGCGGCGCCCTGGCGCGCCAGCTCCCGGTAGCGGCTGTAGTTCAGCTGGTTGGTCTGCATCTGGGCCCGCAGGCTGGCCACCTCCGCGCGCAGCTGGGTCTGATCGAGCACCAACAGCAGCTGACCCTGGTGCACCCGATCGCCCTGGCGCACGAGCAGGCGCTGAATGCGGCCTCCAGCCTGGGCCGCCAGGTCCACCTCGGCCTCCGCCTCCAAGGTGCTCACCGTATCGATGCTGGCCTGAAACGCAGTTGGCTCGATCAGGTGGGTCTGCACCCGTGGCGGCGGCGGCACGGCTCCAGGGTCCTGGCGGCAGCCCACCAGCAGCAGTGCTGCCAACAGGCCCGCTGTGCAACTGGTGCGGATCGTGGAGCTGGTGCGGATGGTGGAACAGGCAAACCGCATCGCCGGAGCGTATCGCCGCCGGGCCGATGATGGGAGCCGGCGGGACCTGGCTTCAGCCCCCTTGAGCGACCTCTTCAGCCATCACCGCGACACCACCCTGGCCCGGGTGGCGCCCCTGGCCGATCGGCTGCGCCCCCGCAGCCTCGACGACTTCGTGGGCCAGGAACCGATCCTCGGCCAAGGGCGGCTGCTGCGCCGCGCCATCGCCGCCGACCGGGTGGGCAACCTGATCCTGCATGGCCCACCGGGGGTGGGCAAAACCACCCTGGCGCGGATCATCGCCGGCAGCACCCGGGCCCACTTCAGCAGCCTCAACGCGGTGCTTGCCGGCGTCAAGGATCTGCGGGCCGAGGTGGACGCGGCCCAGCAACGCCTGGCACACCATGGCCTGCGCACCACCCTGTTCATCGACGAGGTGCACCGCTTCAACAGCGCCCAGCAGGACGCGCTGCTGCCCTGGGTGGAAAACGGCACGCTGAACCTGATTGGGGCCACCACCGAAAACCCCTATTTCGAAGTCAACAAAGCGCTGGTGAGCCGCTCGCGGCTGTTTCGCCTCCAGCCGCTCGAACCCGAGCACCTGCGCCAGCTGCTGGCACGGGCGCTGCACGACCCCGAGGTGGGCTACGGCACGCGCCCCATCGTGGTGACCCCCGAGGCAGCCGACCACCTGGTGGATGTGGCCAGCGGCGATGCCCGCAGCCTGCTGAATGCCCTGGAGCTAGCGGTGGAAACCACTCCGCCCGAAGCGGATGGCGCCATCACCATCGATCTGGCCATCGCCGAGGAATCGATCCAGCAGCGGGCGGTGCTCTACGACAAGCAGGGGGACGCCCACTTCGACACGATCAGCGCCTTCATCAAGTCGCTGCGCGGCTCCGATCCGGATGCCGCCCTGTTCTGGCTCGCCCGCATGGTGGAAGCCGGGGAGAACCCCCGCTTCATCTTCCGGCGCATGTTGATCGCAGCAGGGGAAGACATCGGCCTGGCCGACCCCCAGGCGATGGTGGTGGTGGAAGCCTGTGCGGCCGCGTTCGAGCGGGTGGGGCTACCAGAGGGGCTGTACCCCCTCGCCCAGGCTGCCCTCTACCTGGCGGGAGCAGACAAGAGCAACAGCGTGCTGGGCTTCTTCGATGCCCTCACCGGTGTGCGCACCGCCAACCGCCAGCAGGTGCCATCCCACCTGCGGGATGCCCATCGCGATGGCCAGGCGTTCGGCGATGGGGTGGGCTACCGCTACCCCCATGCCTACGCCGAACACTGGGTCGCCCAGCAATACCTCCCCAGTGCCCTCCAAGGTGAGGTGTTCTGGCAGCCAGGCTCCCTGGGTTGGGAGGGCCGCCGGCGCGAACAGCTCCAGCAACGACGGGCCGCCCAGCTGGCCGCCGCGGCCGAACTGGCAGCCGATCAGGGTGATGTGCTGAGCAGCAGCCCGGACGATCCCCAGCTGGAGCGCTGGCTGCAGCGCCAGGCCACGGCCGAAGGAGAACGGCTCGACAACCTGAGACGCCGGTTCTGGGACGGCGCCCACTGGCAGCGGAACGACCGGGTGCTGGTGCTAGAGGCGCGATCGTTGCTGTGGGCCCTCGACCCGCTCGCCGCCACCCCGGAGGGCGGCGTGGTGATCACCGTGGGGCAACCATCCGACCTGGAGCGGCTGCAAGCCCAGCTGCAGGTGCTCGATGCCCTGCGCCAACCCCAGCTGCTGGTGGTGCCAGCCGACGCTCCCGCCAGCCTCCAATCCCAACTCGAGCCCGGAGAGGGGTCGCGCTTCGACTGGGTGGTGGCACGGCAACCCTGGCGCGGGCTGAACGCCCAACAGCTCGACAAGTGGATTGCCGCCGTGGGAGCCCAGTTGAGTGCCAACGGCCAATGGCGACTGCTGTTCAGCACCCCCCAACTGGGGCCAGCCGCCGGGCTGCAAGCCTTGAGCCGCGCAGCCGAGCCCGCCCTCCAGCCGCTGCTCGAGGAGCTCAGCGCCTTGGAACGCCAACAGCTGCAACAGGAGCCCAACCCTGGCCAACTGGCCAGGCAAGCCCTGATCGACCAGGGCTGGCGCGTAGAGCAACAGCACTGGCAGGAATCCCTGCAACTTGAGCTGTCAGCAGCGCTGACGGCGCGCTGGCTGACACCCGAGAGCACCTATCTGGGGCAGCTCAACGCCCTGCGGGGTTCTCCGCTGACTGCTGCCGCGATCGAGATGCTGCAACAGGGTTTCCATCGGCACCTGGGCCAACAGTTGCCCCAAACGGTGGCGCACACCCTGCTGCGCGCTCAGCGGCCATGAGCTGGGCGCCATCAAAAAGCCCCGGCGAAGCCGGGGCGGTTGACCGTGAGCTCGCCTGGGACGAGCCATGGCTCACCAAAGGCCGCGGATGGCCTCGGGCTGCACCTGCTGAACAGGGGCTGGGATGGCGCGCACTTCAGCGACGGGATCCGCCATCTGGTTGGCCTGGATGCAGGCGGGCAGAAACACGTACCAAGACAGCAGCGACGTGCACTGGGCATCGCCCTGGCAACGGCCCTCGGCACAGACGTTCTGGGCACCGGTGTAGGTGTTGCAGAAGTCGGCCAGGCGCATATCTGTCGGCAGGGCATTCATGATGCCGGCCGAGGAGATCTGACCGTCACGGGCGTCCGCCACGATCGCCGAACGCAGAGCCTGCACCGCGTAGGTGTTCATGCTCCAGTAAGGGAAGTAACTGGTGGTCTGGTTCTTGAGGAACTTGACACCGGCGTCGGAGTAGAGGAAGCGGGAGACACCAATGAAGTCGACGTTGTACGACTTGTTCATACCCTCACGCACCTCTTCAGCGGTCCAGCCGGAGCGATTCAGGCCACCCTCCAGACCCCGATCGGTGATCTCACCAGAGTCGAGAAAAGTATTAAAGGCGTCTTGGTTGGTGGACCACACGGCACCACCGGTGTTCCAACGAACCGGGAGATTGTTGTCAACAGCGGCTCACGCTGGCATGGCCACCGCCGAGAGGGCCGTACCCACAAAAAGGCCGGCCAGCAAACGCTTAATCACGAGAGTCGTGGGATTAGTTCATTCCGAACGTAGCCACGCAGTGCCGCACGTCACAAAAGATGCAAGTGACTAGGGCACATTGACACAAAAGCGCAACATTTCAGCCGTATTGCCTCAACCGACTTGCGTATTTTTGCAGCAACTTGCGTCATATCTGGAGCGCTTTATCGGGGGCTGTTACCGCAGTGATTACGGCAATCGCACGATCGAGGCGGGTGCGACTTAGCGGAAGCCGCGCTAGCGAAGTGACAGCAAACTGTGCAGGTTGGGGCGACTGCAGCCAGCACCAACCGCCGCCCAACGCCAACCGGCATGCACCGCACTGCGGCAATCCGGCTGCACGCCGTCGCCCAGGTGATGCAATCGCCCCCTGGAATCGTCGTAAGACCACTGGCTGAGTTCGGCCGCCAAGCTGCGCTGGCGCCATTTAATGGCCGCCTCCTTCAGCACCCAGCTGGTGAGCACCGCCTGCCGCAGGTCCTCCCTGGCCAGACCCTGCAGTCGCGCCTGTTCCGCCACGGGATAAAACCGCCGCATTAGCCCGGCCGCATCCAAGGGGCGGCCGGCCGGTTCGAGATCAACCCCAATCGGCTGCCGGGAGTAGCCGATCAACAGCCCCTCGCCGCTATGGCTGAGGCTGATCCAGCCCAACCCCTCATCCAGGTGGGGCGGGCGACCGGGCGGGCTGTGCAGGGGAACGTGGGTCGGCCCAAGGCCCAGCACGGTGGCCAGCTGCTGCCGCAGCACGGCCCGGCTGTGCCAATAGCGCTGGCGCTGCCCCTCGGGCAGCGCCTCGCCCCAGCCCCACTCCAGGGCCGAGAGGCTGCTGAGATCCCCTCCCCGCAGAGGAGCTAGCCAGAGCTGGGGCTGCTGCGGGGCGCCCGTCAGCGGCGCATCCCAGCCGATGCCTAGGCTCACGCGACTTTCATTCCGGCGTCCAGGCTGGAGCGTTCCATGGCCCTACAGATCGGTGATCCAGCCCCCGATTTCACCCTGCCCAACCAAGCGGGCGAGTCGATCAGCCTGTCCCAGTTCAAAGGACAGCGGGTGGTGATCTATTTCTATCCGAAAGACGACACCCCCGGCTGCACCAAGGAAGCCTGCAATTTCCGCGATCAGTGGGCAGCCTTTGAGCAGCACGGCATCACGGTGCTGGGCATCAGCAAGGACGGAGCCACCAGCCACGCCAAATTCATCGCCAAATACAGCCTTCCATTCACCCTGCTCAGCGATGGGGAACCCTGCCCCGTGGCGACGGCCTACGAGAGCTATGGACTCAAGAAATTCATGGGCAAGGAGTACATGGGCATGATGCGCCACACCTTCGTGGTGGATGCCGACGGCAAGCTCGAAAAGATCTACACGAAGGTGAAGGCCGAAAGCATGGCCGACACCATCCTCAGCGACCTGGGTCTGGCCTGAGGGCTGCCAGGGCCTCGAGCACCAACGCGGGAGCGGGCTGCACCTGGAGGTCACGCTCCACCAACAGCTCCCGCACCAGCGGCAACAACAGCTCCCCATCGCCTCCCGTGATCCAGAGGCGACAACGGGGCGCTTCCGCCACCGCCTCCCGGGCAGCCTGGGCCACCGCGGCAGCCAACCCCCGCAACACCCCGGCGGCCATGGCCTCAGCCGTGGCGCTGGGCCAGCGCTGCTGGGGCAGCGCCACGGGGAGCTCCAGCCCGGGCAAGCCGGCGGTGCCGGCGCCCAGGGCCCGCAGCTGCAGGGCCGCACCCGCCAGCAGCTGCCCCCCTGCAAAACAGCCCTCGGCGCTGACCCGGGTGAGGCTCAAGGCGGTGCCGGCATCCGCCACCAGCACCGGTGCCCCGCTCTGCCGCCAGGCCCACCAGCCCCCCAGGGCACGATCCACCCCCAACCAAGCGGGCTGATCGCCCAGGGGCACCTCGCCGCTGAGCAGGCGTCGCTCCAGCGGCAACCAGGCGGGCACCGGACCCACGGCGGCCCAGCCCGTCAGGCCTTCAGGCTTCTCCGCGCCTGGAGCCCCGCTCCAGCAACGAAGCGAGCCGGGTTGGCCCGTGGCCCAGTGCCATCGGCTGTTGCCGATCAACAGCCAACAAGCCTGCCCAGCCGGATCGGCGCTCAGATGCCCTCGCCCATCAGCCCTGGCAGATGGATGCCGCACTCCTGCTTGAGGCCACCGAAGCGGGTGGCCCGGCCGCTGACATCAGCGGCGTCGGGAGCACTGGAGTGCCAGTCCCCCACGGTGGAATAGCCCTGCTCAAACAGCGGGTGCTGGGGCAACTGGTGCTCCTCCATGTAGTAGTACACATCCCGCTTGCTCCAGGACAGCAGCGGCCGCAACGACCAGCGCTGCCGCACTGGATCGAACGGCTCCATGGCCCGGCGGTGATCGGTCTGGCTGCCGCGCACCCCACTGGCCCAGCAGGTCACCCCCAGCTCGGTGAGGGCCCGGTCGAGGGGCTCCACCTTGCGGATGCGGTGGTAGAGCTCGAGATCGCCCACCTGCTCGGTTTCCCAAAGCCGGCCATGCAGCGCTTCCATCCGAGCCGGGCTGATCGGCGACTGGGCCACCACCAGGTGGAGCTGAAGCTGCTGAACCAGCCGATCGGCGTATTGGTAGGTCTCGGCGGGCAGATAGCCCGTATCCACCCAGATCACCGGCACCGGCAGGCCGGTTTGCTGGCCCAGCGCACTCACCATGTGCAGCAGCACCGCCGACTGGATGCCAAAACTGGTGGTGAGGGCAAACCCCGCCCCGAAGGTGTCCTGGGCCCAGTGCAGCCGCTCCTGGGCCGACAGCGGGGCCAAGTGCTGCCGGGTCGCCGCCAGATCAATCGGCTGACCGGCGCCATCGAGAGGAAGCGTGGGGGCGGAGGCCGTCTGCATCAGGCCATCATCGCCCTTGGGCTGGGCTGCTGGTTAGGGTTCGAGCGACGGTGTCGGCAGTGGACCACAACCAATGGCGGAGTCTGTGGCGACGCCGGCAACAGCCCCGGTGCTGATCGTGGGAGGAGGGTTTGGCGGGCTCTACACCGCCCTGGCGCTTGCCACCCGGCGCCAGCATCCACCGATCCTGCTGATCGAACCGAACGATCGCTTCCTGTTTCTGCCGCTGCTCTACGAGCTTCTCAGCGGTGAACTGCGCAGCTGGGAAATTGCCCCCCGCTACGACACGCTTCTGGCCGGCAAAGGCGTGGCCTGGCTCCAGGATCGGGTGGTGCGGATCGACACCGCAGCCTCTCGGGTGCACACCGCCGCGGGGCGAGAGCTCCCCTACAGCCGGCTGGTGGTCGCTACCGGAGCCCAGTCCAACAGTTTCGGAATTCCGGGCGTCACGGAGCACAGCCTCGGCTTTCGCTCCCTGGCCGATGTGGAGCGCCTGCAGCGCCTGATCCACAGCCTCAAGGAGCGCGCCAGGCCGCTGCAACGGCTGGCGGTGGTGGGTGCCGGGGCCAGCGGCGTGGAACTGGCCTGCAAGCTGGCCGATCAGCTCCAGGGCAGCGCCATTGTCGAGGTGATTGAACAGGGGCCAGGTCTGCTGCCCCAGGCCAAGGCGTTCAACCGCGAGCAGGCGGATCTGGCCCTGCAGCGGCGGGATGTGCGCCTGCGCACCCACACTCAAGTGGAGGCCGTGGAGGTCGGTGGCCTGTCGCTACAGGGACCAGGGGGGCCCGAGCACCTCAGTGTTGATGGCGTGATCTGGACCGCTGGCCTGCGCTTCCAGGCCCCGGAGCTCAGTCCCGAACCTGCCGCTGTGACCGACCGCCTCGGGCGGCTGGTGTGTGAGCCGAGCCTGCAGCTGCGCAATCACCCCCACGTGTTCGCCCTCGGCGATATCGCCCACGTGGACGCCGAGGACGCGGACCAAGCCCTGCCCGCCACCGCCCAGGTGGCCTTCCAGCAGGCCGAGTGCCTGGCCGGCAACCTGTTGAAGTCGCTGGCCCAGGAGCCGCTGGAGGCCTTCCACTACACCGACCTCGGCGAAATGATGAGCCTTGGCGAAGGGGAGGCCAGCCTCACAGGCGGGGGATTCACCCTGGCCGGTGCGGCGGCGTTCCAGATCCGCAAGCTCGCCTACCTGACCCGCCTGCCGGGCCCTTCCCACCAGCTGAAGGTGGCCGCCGGCTGGCTGGCGGATTGGCCGCGATGACGCCGCGCGGCCTGTTGCTCGATGCCATGGGCACCCTGATCGGGTTGCGCAGCAGCGTGGGCGCCACCTACGCCGAGCTCGCTGCACGGCATGGCCTCACGGTGGATGCCGCCGCCATCGATCGGCATTTTCCCCTCATCTACAAGCAGGCGCCACCTCTGGCCTTCCCAGATCTGGCCTCCCCGGCTCTGGACAGCCCAGCCCTGAAGGAGGCCGAGATCGGCTGGTGGAGCGCCCGGATTGCCGAGGTGCTGGCCGCCGCCGGTGCCGAGGGAGAGGGCGCGGGAGAGGGCGCGGGTGTGGGCGCGGGGGTGGAATCTGAGCCGCCACCGGAGCTGGGACGGGCACTGTTCCGCCGCTTTGCCCAGGCCGACCTCTGGCGGGTCTACGACGACGTACCGGCCCATCTGGAGGCTTGGCACCGCCGCGGCCTGCGGCTGGCGGTGGTCAGCAATTTCGACAGCCGCCTGCCGGGGCTGCTGGACAGCCTGGGGCTGGGACAGTGGCTGGAGGCCGTGGTGGTGTCGTCGGCGGTGGGAGCGGCCAAACCCGATCCCCGGCCCTACCAGCAGGCCCTGGCCCAGCTCAACCTGACCGCCGCGGAGGTGTGGCACGTGGGCGACAGTCCAGAAGATGGCACCGGGGCCCACGCCGCCGGAATCCGCTGGGTGAAGGTGCAGCGCCCATGAACCACCTCGCCCCCCTCGCCAACCGGTGGTGAAGCAAGGCGTTCTGGCGGGGCGCACGGCCGGGCTGCGGCCGTCCCAGAAACGGCGCCTGGAGAGGCTCTGTCACCGGCGCCACCCCGACGACCAGGTGGCCGAGCTGCTCTGCCTGCAACGGCTGGCCGGCGAAAGCCGCGAGCTGGAGCTGCCCCTCACCCTGGTGGTGGATGGCCGCGGCCTGTGCCGACTGCTGTGGGTGGGGCCCCTGGAGCAATCGGGCAGGTTGCTGGAGCGCCTCCCGGGCTCCGACCGCCGCCAGGGCACAGACCTGCGCTTGCTCACCTGCTGCGGCCGCACCAAACAGCTCCAACCCGGCCGTCAGGAAGGGATCGTGGGGCTGGATCTGGCACCACGGCTGTGGCTGCGCTTCGGCGACCAGCCCCAATCGGGGGGACATTGGCCCGCGCAGCTGCTCGTGGCCCAGCCCGACGCCCCAGACCCCTGGGTGAGCGACGGCGAGGCGGATCTGCTCCAACTCTGCAACCGCGATCCCCTCAGCATCGCCCCATCCCCTGAGGCAGCCGCGACAACCGCGGCCGGCTCCCCCGGCCAGGCCAGCCCAGAACGGGTGTTGCTGCTGGCCCTCACCCCCGGCGATCGCGGCGCCGCCCAACGGTTGATCGGCGAACTGGAAGGCCTGGTGGGCAGTGCCGGCGCGGTGCCGGTGGGGGTGGTGGAACAGCGACGCAGCCAGGTGGCTCCCCAGACCCTCTGGGGGGAAGGGAAGGTGCTCGAAGCGGCGCTGGAGGCCCGTCGCGTGGGCGCGACCCTGGTGGTGACCGACCGGGAACTCACGCCGGTGCAGGCCCGCAACCTCGAGCGCCTGCTCGACCTGCCGGTGAGCGACCGCAGCGAACTGATCCTCGATATTTTTGCCCAGCGCGCCGCCAGCGCGGCCGGGCGCCTGCAGGTGGAGCTGGCCCAGCTGCGCTACCGGCTGCCCCGGCTCACGGGCCGCGGCCGCAGCCTGTCGCGGCAGGGGGGCGGCATCGGCACCCGGGGGCCGGGGGAAACCCAGCTGGAGAAAGACCGCCGCGCCATCGCTCGCCGGATCGAGCGGCTGCAGCGCGAGGTGACCCAGCTCGGCGACCACCGGGCCCGCTTGCGCCGCAGCCGCCAGGGCCTGCGGCGACTGGCGCTGGTGGGCTACACCAACGCCGGCAAAAGCTCCCTGCTCAACGCCCTCACCCGCGCCACAGCGGAGCAGGCCGTGCTGGCGGAGAACAAGCTGTTCGCCACCCTGGACCCCACCACCCGCCGGATCGAACTGCCGGAACCGGTGCTGGTCACCGACACCGTGGGCTTCATCCGCGATCTGCCACCGCCCCTGCTGGAAGCCTTCCGCTCCACCCTGGAGGAAACCCTGGAGGCCGACGGACTGCTGATCGTGGTCGACCTGTCCGATCCGGCCTGGCCCGAGCAGTGGCGCACGGTGAATGGGATCCTCGACTCGCTCGGGGCCGTGGTCCCACGGCGCCTGATTGCGAATCAGATCGACCGTTGTGCCGCCGGAGAAATGGAGCGGGCCCGGGCCCTCGAGCCCTCGGCTCTGTTCGTCTCAGCCACCGCTTGCCTCGGACTGCAGCACCTGCGCCAGGAGCTACGCAGCTGGCCCGTCGATGGCGGCGGGACCACGAACACCACATCCGAGCGCTGAGTTGTGGCACGATCGGCACTTCGTTGCACCTTGCCCTGCAGCCGCCATGGCCCTTCAACTCGGCGACACCGTTCCCGATTTCACCCAGGATTCCCAGCTGGGTCCGATCAACCTGTACGACTTCGCTGGCGACAGCTGGGTCGTGCTGTTCTCCCACCCCGCCGACTACACCCCGGTCTGCACGACTGAGCTGGGCGAAGTGTCACGGCTGCGCCCCGAGTGGCAGAAGCGCAACGTCAAAACCATCGCCCTGAGCGTGGATTCCGCCGAGAGCCACAACGGCTGGATCTGCGACATCAACGAGACCCAGAACACCACGGTCGACTATCCGATCCTGGCGGACGCCGACAAAAAGGTGAGCGATCTCTACGGGATGATCCACCCCAACGCGCTCAACAACCTGACAGTGCGCTCGGTGTTCATCATCGACCCCAACAAGAAGCTGCGCCTGCAGATCACCTACCCCGCCAGCACCGGCCGCAACTTCAATGAAATCCTGCGGGTGATCGATTCCCTTCAGCTCACCGACAACCACTCCGTGGCCACCCCGGTGAACTGGAAAGACGGCGACGACTGCGTTGTTGTGCCTTCCATCCCCACCGAGGAGGCCCGCAGCAAGTTCCCCAAAGGGGTCACCGAAGTGAAGCCCTACCTGCGCATGACTCCCCAGCCCAACAAGTGAGTCGGGCTTGATGCGGGTGTTGGGGTTGATGAGCGGCACCAGCGCCGATGGCGTGGATGCCGTGCTGGCCAGCTTTGCCGGCCCACCCCAACACCCGCGTTGGCACCTGGACGCCCATCACTTCAGCCCCTACCCCGCCGAGCTTCAACAGCAGCTGATCGGCATCGGCCAGGGGCAACCGTGCAGCACGGCGGAGTTGCTGGAGGTGGCGGAAGCCGTCACCGAACAGCAAGCCCTAGCGGCCCGAGCCTGTGACCCAACCGGCAGGGCCCAGCTGGTGGGCTGCCACGGCCAGACCCTCTGGCATCGCCCGCCCCAGGCCGGCCGCCGGGGTGCCAGCTGGCAACTGCTGCAGGGGCCACTGCTGGCCGAGCTGCTGGGCCGGCCGGTGGTGTTCGATTTCCGCAGTGCCGACCTGGCCCTCGGCGGTCAGGGGGCGCCACTGGTGCCCCCCGCCGACCAGGCCCTGCTGGGCCGCAGCGGGGGCTGGCGAGCGGTGCTGAATCTGGGGGGCATCGCCAATCTCACCTTGATCCCGCCGGCCAGCGGTCCCCAGCGCCACCTGCCGGTGCGGGGCTGGGACTGCGGCCCGGCCAACACCCTGCTGGATCTGGCCACCCGCCAGTTCAGTGACGGCCGGCTGACCTACGACGCCGATGGGGCCTGGGCCCGCCGCGGCCAGATCGATGAGGCCCTGATCGAGCGCTGGTTGAACGAGCCCTACTTCCAAACGCCGCCGCCGAAGTCCACCGGCCGGGAGCTGTTCGGCCAAGCCGACCTGGAACGGCGCCTCACCGAGCTCGGGGGCCGAACCCCAGACGATGCCCTGGCCACCCTGACCGGCTTCAGTGCCGCGGTTGTCGCCCAGGAGCTGGGCCACGGCCCACAACCGATCGAGCTACTGGTGGCCGGCGGGGGCTGCCGCAATGGCCTCCTGATGGAGCAACTGCGGCAGCGCTGCCGCGGCCTGATCGTGCGCCCCCTGCAGGAGCTGGGCATCGGTGAATCCGAACGCGAAGCCCTGGCCTTTGCCCTGCTCGCCTGGTGGCACGCCCGGGGCCACCGGGGCAGCCTGCCATCGGTCACCGGCGCCCGCCGGGCCGCGGTGCTCGGGGTCTGCGCCCGGCCCCAGGCCTGAGCGAACGCTCCAGTTCAGCCCGGACGGTGCAGCCGAACCCGACGCGGAGCACCCCGCAGGCGCTGGGGGGCCTGGTCCTGACGGGCTTCCAGCCCCTGGCGGAACAGGGCCGCCTGCAGCTCGGCCTGGGTGCGGGGGTCGGGCGGGACTGGGGCCTGCTCCAGCCTCTCGACCCCCTGCTGGATTAGCACCTTGGCCATGTTGCTCACCGTGCGGGATTCGAGCTCAGCCAGCTCAGCGAGGCGCTGGCAGAGGTCTTCCGGCAACACCACCTGAATGCGAGGCGATTTGGCCTTGCCACTGGAAGAGGTCTGCCGAGTCGCCACGCGTGGATCAGGAAAGAAATCGAAAGCCAGGGCCTGCTGGCTACCCAAGAGTGTACAGAGATAGGCAAGGGTAGTATCCAAGACTATGCTGATGGCACTCATCCCCTCGGAGGTGCACCCCGTGCCCCGTTCCTCCACAACCCGCTCTGCTGGAGCCACCACCACCAACAGCCGCAAACGCCGTACCGCCGAGCGCAGCGACGTGCTGGTGTCGGCCGTGATCAGCACGTACCTGCTCACCCACCTGCATCACGTGCTGCAACGGGCCGAATACGGCGCCGAGCAGGAGGGTCGCCAGGCCCTCGCCGCCAATTACGCCGAGCTGCGCAAAGTGCTCTGCCTCGATGCCCGCAGCATGGAAGACGCCTCCGCCAGCGGCACGCCGGAAAGCGGCGACGGCCGTCGCGCGGCTTGATGGCAGCTGCCCAAGCCGCAATCGCGCTGTGTGCCTTTGGTTGAGAGCCAGTAACCTCGGCCCATCGAGCTGTCTGCCATGACTGCCAGCAACGTGAATGCCAGCAACTTGAATGCAGGCAATGCCGCCGAGCTCTATGGCCGGATCAGCGCAGACCAGGAGCTAACCCAGGCCCTGTTCCGGCAGGCCCTGCAGGATCCCAACGGCGCCGTGGGTCGGATTGTGGACCTCGGAACGGCTTTCAACCTGCCCGTCACCGCTGAGGAGGTGCGCCGTTACGTCGCCAGCCTCGATGACAGCGACAGCAAGCAGTGGCTGGTGAAGGCCCGGGGCGGCCTCTGAGCTCCGCTCCCGGTCGGGACGCCGATCCCTGTCGCCACCGGCCCAACTGAAGAAGAGCCAGTAACTGACGATCGCCAGGCCAGCTGCGACCACCAGGGCCGCCACCTGCTCTAAGCGCTTGATCATCGCTGGCACAGGAGGCTCTCTGAATGGAGTCTGCACCAGCCAGCCCAGGGCCCAGCCCTCTCCAGATCGGCCACCAGGGATGATGGTTTGGAGCAGCTGGCCCGGTTGCCCGCCCCTCGCCTTTCCCAGACTCCGTGCTCCGCCTCGAACGCATCGGCAAGATCTATCCCACCGGTGAGGTGCTGCGGGACGTCACCTGGGAAGTGAAGGCCGGCGATCGCATCGGCCTGGTGGGCGTCAACGGGGCCGGCAAATCGACCCAGATGAAGATCATCGCTGGGCTGGAAGAGCCCAGCAGCGGCGCGGTGGTGAAGCAGGGCGAACCCCGCATTGCCTACCTGCAGCAGGAATTCGACGTGGATCCAACCCGCACGGTGCGGGAGGAGCTGTTCCAGGCCTTCGGCGAAGCGGCTGAGGTGCTGATGCGCCAGCACGCGGTGGAGCACGCCATGGCCAGCGAGCAGGCGGCCACCGATCCCGACCATCTCGATGCGCTGATCCACGAGCTCGGCCAGCTGCACAGCCGCTTCGAAGCCCTGCATGGCTACGAGCTCGATGCCCGCATCGACAAGCTGCTACCCACGATCGGCTTCACCCCCGAGGGCGCCGAGCAGCTGGTGGGCGACTTCTCCGGCGGTTGGCAGATGCGCATCGCGCTGGGCAAGATCCTGCTGCAGGAGCCGGATCTGCTGCTGCTCGACGAGCCCACCAACCACCTGGATGTGGAAACGATCCAGTGGCTGGAGGGCTACCTGGTCGAGCAGACCGCAGCCCTGGTGGTGATCAGCCACGACCGCACCTTTCTGGATCGGGTCTGCAACCAGATCGTGGAAACGGAGCGTGGGGTGTCGCGCACCTACCTCGGCAACTACAGCCAGCACCTCGAACAGAAGGCCTTGGAGCGCGAGGCCACCCAGGCGGCCTTCGAGCGGCAGCAGAAGGAACTGAGTGCCCAGCAGGCCTACATCGATCGCTTCCGGGCCAGCGCCACCCGCTCCACCCAGGCCAAGAGCCGCGAAAAATTGCTGGAGAAAGTTGAGCGCGTGGAGGCGCCGATTGAGAGTGTCGGCGGTCCGCGCTTCCGATTCCCTGAAGCCCCCCGATCAGGGCGGCTGGTGGCAGAGATCCAGAACCTCACCCACAGCTACGGCGACCAGATCCTGTTTCTGGGGGCGGAGCTGGAGGTGGAGCGGGGCGACCGCATTGCCTTTGTTGGGCCCAATGGGGCCGGGAAATCCACCCTGCTGCGGCTGATCATGGGCAGCGAACAACCCGAAGACGGCGCCGCCCGGTTGGGGGAGCACAACGTGGTGGCGGGCTACTTCGAGCAGAACCAGGCCGAAGCCCTCGACCTCTCCAAAACTGTGATCGACACGATCTTCGAGGTCGTTCCCGACTGGACCCAGACCCAGGTGCGTTCCCTGCTGGGCAGCTTCTGCTTTTCCAACGAGAGCGTGTTCAAGGAGGCCGGAAAACTTTCAGGTGGCGAGAAAGCCAGGCTGGCCCTGGCCCTGATGCTGCTCTCCCCCTGCAACCTGCTGGTGCTGGACGAACCCACCAACCACCTCGACATTCCCGCCAAGCAGATGCTGGAGGACGCCCTGATCGACTACGAGGGCGCCGCCCTGCTGGTGAGCCACGACCGCTACTTCATCTCCCGGGTGGCCAACCGGATTGTGGAGATCCGCGATGGCCAGCTGGTGCTCTACCGGGGTGACTACGCCTACTACCTGGGCAAGAAAGAGGAAGAGGCCGAACTGGCACGCCAGGCGGCGGAAGCCCAGCGCAAGGCGGCCAAACAGGCCGCCAACAAAGCCAAGCAGGCCTCCCGCAAACTTCAGGCCAAAGCGAGCTGAAGCCATCCCGCCGCCGCCGCAACACACCCGGGACAACACACAACTTCACGGTCCCTTAGGCAGGAAGACTCATTTCAGTGGTGCCCCTGGTTTGGTGTGCATAGGCTGACAAGACGTCGCTACTGGTGGAGATCATGGGTATAGGACACATGGGAACCGGACACATGGGCGCCGGAAACCTGGGAACCGGACACATGGGCGCCGGAAACCTGGGAACCGGAAACCTGGGCGGTGGAAACCTGGGCGGTGGCGGCTTCGGCATGGAACACGCCGGCATGACCTCCCACAGCGAGGCCTACAACGCCGGCGATGCGCTGGAGGTGTACTTCGAGTGCATCACCACCTGCTCCCTGGACGACGGCGCCTGCGTGACCCGCTGCGTGGAACAGCTGCGCGAGCAGCCCTGAGCTCCGCAGGGCGCCCCAAACGCACAACAGCAAATCCGCACAGGCGCGGCACCCTGTTGCAACGGCTACGCACGGGACTGAAACACTTTGTAGCGTTGGAACGTCCAACAGCTCCCAGCGGTGCGCGCCATGTCCGAACCACTCGCCCTCAGCCTCGGCCAGCAATTTGAGCTGGAGCGGATGAACAGAGCCATCGAGGCCACCGCCGATCCCCAAACCCTGCAGGGCATAGCCAAACAGCTCCTGCAGGCCTGGCACAGCCAGAAGGCCGCCACCCAGTGGGTCATGCGCCAACAGCTCGGCGCACCACCCAAGATCGCCCCAGGCCTTGCCCACCAGTGGGGGCAAGAGGCCTAGGGCGTCCCACCCAGCTGGGCCGGCACCACCGTGATCTGAACCACCCGTCCGGTCCGGTTGACGCTCAGCGGCAGGCTGCCGCCCACCCCAGCCCGCTCCACCGCAGCCACCAACTGGGGTGGGTTGGCAATGGTTTGTCCACCCACCGCCACGATCACATCGCCCTGCTGCAGGCCAGCCCGGGCCGCCGGACTACCCGATTGCACCGACATCACCCGCACCCCCTGGCTCAGGCCTGTGCCATCTCCGGGCTTGACCGCGTCGAGGCCCACGCCGATCACTGGATGACTGGCCCGACCGGAAGTCACCAGCTGACGGGCGATCTCCCTGGCCCTGTTGATGGGGATCGCAAACCCCAGTCCAGCCCCCGGACCGGTGCGCACCAGGGTGTTGATGCCGATCACCTCACCGTCAGCGTTGAGCAAGGGGCCACCGGAATTGCCAGGGTTGATGGCCGCATCCGTCTGAATCAGGTCCAGCCGCTTGTCGGTGATGCCGAGCTTGCTGGCGTTGCGGTTGAGGTTGCTGATGATCCCCATCGTCACGGTGTTGTCGAGCCCGAAGGGATTGCCCACGGCAATGGCCCATTCGCCCACCTGCAGCGTGTCGGAATTACCCAGGGGCGCCACCGGCCAGGGACCGCCGCCGGCCAGCTTGACCACCGCCAAGTCGGTGAGGCGATCCAATCCCACCACCGTGCCCTGCACGCGGCGGCCGTCCTGCATCCCCACGGTCACCCGGTCGCTCTTCTCCACCACATGGGCATTGGTGAGCAGCAGCCCATCAGCCTGGTAGATGAAGCCGCTGCCGGTGCCGCGCTCGGTGCGTTGCGAGGGCTGCTGCAGCTGGGGCATGCCGAAGAATTGGCGGAACAGGGGGTCGTTGAGCAAGCCCCGCGGCAACCCGCCACCGGCCCCGGGCACCACCACGGTGCGCTCGGTGTCGATGGTGACCACGGCTGGCCCGGCCCGGCGCACGGCGGCCGCCACAAACGACTGACGGGCCAAACTCGGCGCGGCAACCCCCTGGGCCCGTACGGCACCAGCACCCAGGCCGGCTCCAACCCCACCACCCCCTTCTCCCGCCGACACCAGCAGCCCCGCAGCGATCAGGCCGGAACACAGCCAAGGCCAGGTGCGCAATGCAGCCATCACCACAGCACAACAACTGGCGAAACCCTAAGCAGATCCGCCTCACCCGCCAGGGGGTGATCCCCCACCAGACGCGCCAGCGACCCCAGCAAGCACGGCGAGCCGCAACCAGCGCCAAAACCCCTACAGTTGGTAAATATTTCCATCAAGTCATGGACATGGAGCGGCTCCTGCTTGCATTCCTGGCTTTTGGAGCCGCCTGCACCACCCTGTGGGCCTGGTTGCTGGCCAACACCAGCAGCACAGATCAGGCAATGATGGGAAGGCGACATGACTCCCCTGATCTGCGGCCACCCCCCCGGCCATGAACGCCTTGATCTCCCAGCTCTTTCCGCTTCTGTACGGCGCCTGTTTCCTGGTCCTGCTCTGGCAGGCATTCAAGGTGATGGGCCAGGGCTTTCGGGCCGTGCCGCGCCCCGGCGATCCCGATGCGGCCGGCGGCAGCACCAACACAACGGCAACCGGCAACGACCGCACCGGGCGGCTCACCATCCATCCCGAACTGCTGGATGCCGACGGCCAGCTCACCCAGGAAGACCTGCTCACCGTGCGCTTCAGCGGTGACAACGAACAGCCGGCTTACCCCGGTGACCCCAGCTGAATAGGCTCACCGTTGAGCACGTGCTTTTCAGCGGAGACAGACGGTGGATCAACGGACCCGAATCGTGGCTGCAGTGCTGCGCAATCTCAAGCTGCCGCCGCGTTTTCGCCTCAAGCTGATCAAGGAGGATCCGATCCGGCTCGAGCTGAGCATCACCCCTGCCTACGGCAAAGATCCGATCCTGGTAGGCCTGGTGGAATCCCAGGACCTTGTGGCCCGGCGCGACCGCGAAGGCCGCATCCCCCGCGACCTGCAGGGCACCTGGGACTGGACCGTGCGCCACGGCAAGGTGAGCACGGGCGGCTGGAACCCCTACCTCAAAGAAGCCCTGCAGACCATGTTTGAAACCGGTCTGCCGGCGATTGTGTACGAAGAGCTCACCGGCGAGGCCTACCACCCGGTTGATGGCGTTCGCCACGTGCGCTGAGGCCGCCACGCCAGCGCCCCTGCCCATCGATGGCCTGCTGGAGCCCCTGCTGGAAGCCTGCTCCCCGGGGGCAACAGTGCTGCTCCAGGCCCCGCCGGGCGCCGGCAAAACCACCCGGGTGCCGCTGGCCCTGTTGGCCGGATTGGGCTCCGGGCGGATCTGGATGCTGGAGCCCCGCCGCCTCGCCGCCAAGGCAGCGGCTGAGCGGCTGGCGGCCGAACTGGGCGAAGCGGTAGGGGAGCGCGTGGGCTACAGCGTGCGGCTGGAATCCCGCACGTCGGCAGCCACCCGCCTGGAGGTGCTTACCGACGGCCTGTTCCTGCGTCGCCTGCAGCGCGAACCCGCCCTCGAGGGGGTCGACTGCCTGATCTTCGACGAGTTCCACGAGCGCGGCGCCGACACCGACCTGGCCCTGGCCCTGGTGCGCCAGGTGAGGGAGCTGTTGCGGCCAGATCTGCGGCTGGTGGTGATGTCGGCCACCCTCAACCTCGCCCCCTTGGCCACGCAACTGCCGGAGGCCACCGTGCTCAGCAGTGAGGGACGCTGCCATCCGGTCGCGATCAGCCACCAGCCTCCGCGACCGGGCGAGCGGCTGGAGCAGCAGGTGGTGCGGGGGCTGGAGCAGCACTGGCTCGACCAGCGGGGCGATGGCGAAACGGTGCTGGTGTTTCTGCCAGGACTGCGCGAGATCGAAGCCTGCAACCGGGCGATCAGCGCCACCGCCTGGGGCGGGGAGATCGACTGCATTCCCCTGCACGGCAACCTTCCCCTGGCAGCCCAGAGCCGCGCGATCGGTCCAGCCCACCATCCGGCCGGCAAGGTGGTGCTGGCGACCTCCATCGCCGAGAGCTCCCTCACCCTCGCGGGCGTCACCCTGGTGCTCGACAGCGGCCTGAGTCGCCGCACCCGCTTCGATCCCGGCAGCGGACTCGACGGGTTGGTGACCGTGCCCGCCAGCCAGGCCAGTGCGGAGCAACGGGCCGGCCGGGCAGGACGCCTCGGCCCGGGCCGCTGCTTGCGGCTGTGGTCACCCGCCGAACAGCAACGGCGCCCCGCCTACGACCCACCGGAGTTGCTGGAGGTGGATCCCCTGCCCCTGGCTCTGCAACTGGCCCAATGGGGCGATCCCCTCGGCGCCGACCTGGCCTGGCTCGACCCGCCCGCACCAGCCCCCCTGCACGAGGCCCGCCAACGCCTGGAGCAGCTCGGCGCCCTCGACGTGCAAGGACGACTGAACGTTCATGGTCAGCAGCTGGCTCAGCTGGGATTGCACCCGCGCCTGGCCCAGCTGCTGCTGCTGGGCGCATCCCTCGGGCAACTCGATCTGGCCTGCGCCCTGGCAGTGCTGCTGAGCGAGCGCGATCCCCTGACACGCCAGGAGGCCGGCAGTGATCTGCTGCGCCGCCTCGACTGGCTGGGACAGGCGGGTGGCGCCGATGGGCCCCGGCGACGCCTGCGCCAGCTGCAGGCCCAGCTGCGCCGCCAGGTGCGCCAGCTGCCCTCCCAGCAGACGCATCCCCCCCAAAGCGCAGCAGTCCCCACCGCTACCAGCGCAACCACCGTGGCCCAACTGGTGGCCGCGGCCTTTCCCGAACGGCTGGCCCTGGCCCGCCCCGGGCAAGCCGGCCGGTTTCTGCTCAGCGGCGGCCGCGGCGCCATGCTCCACCCTGACGACCCCCTGGTGGCCTGCGCCGCATTGGCGATCGCCCAGCTCGATGGCCAGGGCCAGGATGCCCGCATCCAGCTGGCCGTGCCCCTCGACCCCGAGCAGCTGCGGGAGCTGGCCGAGCAGCCTGGCGGCCTGGGGCGCACAGTGCTGGAGGCTCGCTGGGATGGGGAGAGCCAGCGGGTGCGCTGCGAACGCAGCCTCCGCCTCGGAGCCCTGGTGCTGGAGCGCCGCCCCTGGGCAGAGGCCGACCCCGAGCGCATCCGCAGCGCCCTACTCGACGGGGTGCGGCAGCTGGAATTGGAGGTGCTGCCGTGGGATCGCAGCAGCCGCCAATTGCAGCAGCGCCTGACCCTGGCCCACCAGCAGCTGGGCGATCCCTGGCCCAACCGCAGCCTGCCCCGGCTGCTGGATGACCTGGAGCACTGGCTGGCCCCCCATCTGCTGGGGCTGCGCAGCCGCGAGGAGCTTCAGAGCCTGCCCCTGGCTGAAGCCCTCTGGGGCGACTGCCCCTGGAGTTTGCGCCCGGAGCTGGAGCGGCTGCTGCCGGCAGCTCTGCCAGTGCCCTCCGGCCGCGCGGTGAACCTCGACTACAGCAGCGGGCAACCGGTGCTGGCGGTGAAGCTGCAGGAACTATTCGGGGCCCACGCCAACCCCACGGTGCTCGACGGCCGGCTGGCGGTGACGGTGCACCTGCTGACCCCGGCGGGCCGGCCGGCGGCCATCACCCAAGACCTGGCCGGCTTCTGGCAGCACGGCTATCCGGAGGTGCGCAAGGAGCTGCGGGGGCGCTACCCCAAGCACCCTTGGCCGGAGGATCCGCGCCAGGCCCAGGCCACAGCCCTCACCAAGGCGCGCCTGCAGGAGGGCAAGCGTTAGCGCTGGGGCAGCAAGTGGCCAAATCCAAAGTGGTGCAAGCCTTCGCAGATTCCCTCACACCCCGGGGATCGGGCCAGGTAAGTGCGTCGCAAACGGTGAGCCTGCGCCCGCAACGCCGGCTCGGCATTCCCCACCATCACCCCGGCCAGATCGGTTTCGAACATGGCCAGGTCGTTGAGGGTGTCGCCCGCGGTGACGACCAGGGCGGGATCAATCTCCAGGGCCTGCACCAGGGCCTGCAACGTGCTGCCCTTGTTGACTCCGGCGGGGAGCACATCGAGGTAGCGGTTGTCAGAGAGCAGGCAATCGACGCCGTGGGCCTCCAGCTCGGCGATCAGGCCGTGGTCGAAGGATTCGGGGTCGTAGTAGTAGGCGAGCCTCCGCTGGCTGCTGATCGGCTGGGGGGAAACCCCCGCAGCCCCGGCCATCACCGCCAGCACACGATCGGGCTTGCCCTGCCAGCGGGCCTCAATCGGATCCACCGCCAGGGGCAGCGGCTCCAGGCTCGCTCCGCAGGCCACGGTGCAGCCCACATCGCCGATCACCAGGTGCGGCGCCCGTAGGCCCACGTGCTCGTCCTCCGCCAGCAACCGGGCCACAGAGCCCAGGTCGCGGCCCGTGCAGAACACGTGCAGCACCCGGCCACGCTGCTGCTCCAGCCAGGCGTAAAAGCGGCGGCGCTCCGCGAGCGATCCGCCCAGCAGGGTGCCATCCAGGTCGGTGACGAGCACCAGCTCAGGCTGCTCCGGCAAGGGGGCCGACATCTGCGCCTGCAGGCGCTGGCGCAGTGACAGACCAGAAGATGGGCGCAGGGAGGTGATGAGGGCGACCGCTGACCGTCCCTGCCTAAGGGAGGCACCCAGAGCTGTCAAGCCGGAATCCAGGGCGGCTGGGCCAAACTGGACCCTTCCGGCGCTGCCACCTTGGCCCGTTTCTACGTCAACAACCGCCGTGATGGCTCGAGGCTGCTGAGCAGCGCCCTGGTGATCTGTGCGGCAGGGCTGATCCGGATCGACCATCCCATCGGCCAGGCGGTGGCCCTGGTCGCCGGATTGGTGAGCCTCTACTGGTGGAGCTGCTACCGCCAGCTGCAGCAATGACGAGCGCAGGGGACAGTCCTGCCATCCCGCGCTACAGCGTGGCGGAGCTGAATGGGGCCGTGGCCAGCCTGCTGGAACGGGGCTTTGCGCCCCGCTTCCTGCTGGATGCCACCGTCAGCCGCCCCCAGCTCAAGAAGGGCCATCTGTGGATGACGCTGGTCGACGACCAGGCCTCGATCTCCGCGGTGGTCTGGGCCTCCCAACTGGGCAAACTCAGCTTTGTTCCTGAAGACGGCGACGGCGTCGTGGTGGTGGGCAAGCTCAACTTCTGGAGCAGCCGGGCCAGCCTGTGCGTCCAGGCCCTCGACATCCGGCCCAGCCTCAGCAGCGTGCTGCGCCAGTTTGAGCAGGTGCGAGAACGGCTGACGGCCGAGGGCCTGCTGGATCCGGCCCGCAAAAGGCCCCTGCCCCCCTTCCCGCGCAGGATTGCCCTGCTCACCAGCCGTCCCAGCTCGGCCCTCGCCGACATGTTGCGCACCGCCAGGGAGCGCTGGCCCGCCACCGGGCTGCTCGTGGTGCCGATCCCCGTTCAGGGTCCGGTTCAAACCGAGATCTGCCGCGCCCTGCACCAGCTGGGGCGCCAGGCGGAGGCCCTGGGGATCGAGGCGGTGGTGATCGGCCGCGGTGGCGGCAGCCGTGAAGATCTGGCGTTGTTCGACAACGAAGAAGTCGCCCGCAGCCTGGCGGCCTGCCCGGTGCCCGTGGTGAGCGGCATTGGCCACGAAGACGACACCACCATCGCCGACCTCGTGGCTGACCTGCGGGCCGCAACCCCCACCGCCGCGCTGGTCGCCCTGCTGCCCGATCGCCACGCCACGCTCCAGGGATTGCGGCAGCAGGCGCGCCATCTGCGTCAGCTGGTGCAGTGGCGGCTTCAGGCCGAGGGGCAACGCCTGGGGCGGGAGCGCGAGCGCCTGCTGGGCCTCCACCCCCACGGGCTGCTGGCATCGAAGCGCCAGCACCTGCTGCAGGCGCAGCATCTGTTGCAAGCGCTCTCGCCCGAGCACCAGCTGGCCCGCGGCTTCAGCCTGCTCCGTAGCCCCGATGGCACGCTGGTGCGATCGATCCGGCAGCTGCAGGTGGGAAGCCCTGTGGTCGTTCAGCTCCGGGATGGCCGCGCCGATGCCGTGGTGCGCGACATTCAGGCCGAGGCCCAGCCAAACCCGTCACGCTGAACCATGCCCAAGGCGAAACCCCGACAAACAAGCGGCACCGGTGATCAGAACGCTGCCGCCACGGCCGCGGCTGATCTCAGCTACAACGAAGCACAAACAGCTCTGCAACTCACCCTGGCCGCCCTCCAGGCCAACGACCTTGACGTAGAGGAGATGACCGGCCTGTATCGGCGCGCGCGGGCCTACCTCGAGCGCTGCGAGAGCGTGCTCGCAAGCGTGGAACAGGAACTGTTGCTGTGGGACGACAGCAACGAGGCAGTGGGGCCGATGTCGGAATCCCCCTAAGGCCTGAATCCCTTTGATGTCCGCCGAGTCCCGCTGAACCCTGCAACCACGATGGCCCCCTCAACCGAACTGACATCCGACAACGCCACCCAACCAGGCGGCAGCCCTAGGGCCGTGAAATGGCTCTATCTCGCCCTGGCAATTGCTGGAGCGATCCTGCCCTGGCTGTCCAACCTTGCGTTCATCCGCGAATACGGCGCCAGCTTTGACCTAGGGCTGTTCGTGCAACTGGCCAATGCCAATCCGGCGGCGAGTTCGCTATCGCGCGATCTGGCCATCGGGGCAACGGCGGTGGTGATCTGGATGGTGCAGGAAAGCCGGCGCCTGCAGATGCGCGGGCTGGCCTGGGTGCTGCTGAGCTGCGTCACGTTGGCATTTGCCTGCGGCGCGCCACTGTTTCTGTATCTGAGGGAACGCCGGCTTGAGGAACTTGCCCGCACCTGAAGAGCGTTAAGGCGAAAAGCCATGGTGCCTGCAACCCATAGATCCTGCGCGCCTCAGTTGTCTTCAACCACCTCCACATCGATGGTGACGTTGCTGACATCCAGTTGATCAACGGGAGACGCGGCATCGATGCCATCGCCGAAGGGAGTGCCACAGGCAGGGCAACTGTCGGTGGCCATGCTCGTGAACCCGCAGGCTGGGCAGGTGCGCAGGCGCCTCTGGATCACCTGCCAAGCCACGAACCCCGCCGCTCCAAACAGCAGCGGCAACAACAGCAGGGCGAGCGTGATGCCGCCGACAAGATCGAGCACGAAACGCCCGAGCGGGCCAGGCGCCAACAACAGCAGAGCCGCCAACAACAACCAGATCCAGGTGTTCGAGCGCTGCATCGACGCTTGCCCAGGCCGTCAGGAGAAGCCCATCCTGGCGCGGCCAGGTCGATCCAGAACGACACAGAGACATTGGCCGTAGTAGAGGATCACGCCCACCAACCAGACCCAGAGACTCAGCACCAACACGCCGCCAACCAATCCATAGGCCTGAAACCGGACGCCCAGGGTGACGAGCACGCGGCCCAGCACCAGATTCAGAAACGTAAGCGAGACCCCGATCAGCGCGGCCCCTGGGATCAAGGGTCGCCAAGGGACCCGACGTGATGGCAACACCCAAAGCAACAGCAGCGAGGCGGAAACGCTCAGGCCCAGGGAAATAATCAAATCCAGCCCCCAGGACACTGGCTGCTGGATGCCGCGAGCCCAGGGCCAGATGGCCAGTAGCCCGTCTCGCAGTCCAGAGGAGCCCAGCAAGCGCATATTGGTGAATGCCTGATCCACCACGATCAGCAGAGCAAACAACGACACCAGGCCGAAGGCCTTGATCCGCAACTGCAGATAGCGGCGCACCAAAGCCGACCACGACAAGCCCTCAAACCCAACGGGGCGATCCCACCAGAGGCGATCCGCGCCCCGTTGAAGCGTGAGGTAGGCATTGCTAGCGGTTAACACCAGCACCACCACACCCAGCAGCCCAGCACCCACGCCCTGGCGCAAAAAAGCCGACAACGTAGCTGTAAAGACCGGAATCGCTGTAGAAGGCAGCACATCGGAAACGATATTGAGCAAGCGCTCAAGCAAACCCTCATCACGGCCCAACAGCTTCGCTGCCAGCGACAACGCGATCAGCAGAATGGGAAAGACAGACTGCAGACTGTGATAAGCAAAGGCGGCGCTCAGATCGACGCAATCCATCCGCAACCAAAGCCGATAAGCCAGCCAGAACGATCGAAACCGGCGGATTTGGCGCATCAGCCGGAGTCGACGCGCGGGATGCAGCACTGGAAACCACACCTTGGATTTTCGGGGGCGATGGCTGGAGAGTAGTGCCCAACAAAAAAGCCACCCCAGGGGGTGGCTTTTTGCTTCAAGGCGGATTGCTCGTTTCAGGCTTCACGGAGGACGCCCCAAAGCAGATCAACTAGAAGATGGAATGAAGGTTTTACCTGGCATCGAGCTATTTTCTCAGGGGGCTGCCCCCCAAATATCGTCGCCGCTGCAGCGTTTCACAACCGAGTTCGAG